>JBEAQA010000085.1:0-10322 GCA_041164105.1 Bacteroidota bacterium
CCGCGCTTCGTACCTTTGCACCCAGCATGGCACTACTTAAACTCATCCTCGTCGTCGCCGCCCTTTTGGGCCTTGGATTCCTCGGAATGGCGGTCAAAATTTGGGGTAAAAAAGACGGCAAGTTCAACGGAACCTGTGCGTCCAACAGTCCCTTCTTGAACAAAGAGGGCGAGGCCTGCTCGTACTGCGGCAAGATGCCGGACGAGCAGTGCGCCAATTCTTAAGCTACTTCATCGAATTGTAGATCCCCAGCGCGCCGTCGGCAGCGCTGTAGATCAGTATGGCATCCCATTCCGGGTGCTGCGCCAGCCAGGCCTTGGTCGCCTCGACCCCCTGAACCATGGCCAAGGTCGCGTAAGCGTCAGCTTCGGCACAGGACGGTCCAATGAGGGTTGCACTGAGTACGTCGGTGGGCGCGGGCCAGCCGGTGCGCGGATTCATGCTGTGCCCAAAACGCTGTCCGGTCTTTGGGTCGGACTGAAACTTTCGGTAGTTGCCGGACGTCGCCAAAGCGCGGTCTTCCAGTTCCACGGTGAGCTGCAGGCTGCGGTCGCCCGACGTGAGGGGCTTTTCGATGCCCACCGTAAAGGGTTGGCCGTTGGGCTTTCGACCGAATGTGCGGATTTCGCCCCCAATTTCAACAAAAGCGGCCGTCGCGCCACGAGTTCGCAGCGAGTCGAGCACCAGGTCCACCGAGTGGCCCTGCGCAAACGCGTTGACATTGATGGGGTGGCGCAAGCTCAGGCCCTCCGCTCCTTCGACCGGTGGCGCCCAGCGTACCAGCTGCATCAGCGAATCCACGAGGGCGGAATCCCGCTCGGCACCGGCCGCACTGGGCAGCATTTGGGTTCCGGCGGTAAAGCCCCATGCTTGAAGGACCGGCTCCAGCGCCGGTTCCACCAGCGAATCCGTAGCCTGCCGAATACCCTCTGCCACCTGGAGCAAATCGCGAAGCACCAGCGTTGGCACGAGCACCTCGCCTCGATTGAGCCGGCTGAGTTCCGACTGGGGATCCCAGGCCGAAACCGCCCGATTGTAGTCCGACAGCCAGCGGGCAATGTCCGATTCGGCGACATTTAGGCTATCTCCATAGGCCCGGACCACGAAGGTGCTACCTTGGGCCGCACCTTGGGCGACAAATTCCGATTCCGACGCGCACGACACCGCGAACAGCGCCAGCAGCAAAACCCAAAAAGGGCGCCGTACAGCGCGTAAAACCAAAAAAGGGCGCCGTACGGCGCCCTTGAGGGGGTAATTAACCTCCGAAGTCATCGAAGGAAACGTTTTCGGGCGGAACCCCAAAGTCGTCGACCATCTTGAGGACGGCCGCGTTCATCATCGGCGGTCCGCAGAAGTAGTACTCAATGTCCTCGGGCGCGTCGTGCTTCGACAAGTAGTTGTCGATGAGCGCCTGGTGTACGAATCCAACGAATCCGTCTCCCGGACTTTCCATGCTCGTCTTGGCCGTCCAGTTGTCTTCGGGCAGCGGCTCGCTGAGCACCAAGTGGAACTTGAAGTTCGGGAACTGCTCCTCGATCTGGCGGAAATCGTCGATGTAGAAGAGTTCGCGGCGCGAACGGCCTCCGTACCAGTACGACACCTTGCGGCCCGTCTTGAGCGTGTGGAACAGGTGGAACAAGTGCGAACGCATCGGAGCCATGCCGGCACCGCCACCGATGTAGATCATCTCGGCGTCGGTCTCTTTGATGTGGAACTCGCCGTAGGGACCCGAAACCGTGACCTTGTCGCCCGGCTTGAGGTTAAAGATGTACGACGAACACACGCCCGGATTGACGTCCATCCATCCGCCCTTCGCGCGATCCCACGGCGGGGTGGCAATGCGGATGTTGAGCATCACGATGTTGCCCTCGGCCGGGTGGTTGGCCATCGAGTAGGCGCGGAACAAAGGCTCCGGGTTCTTCATCTTGAGGTCCCACAGCTTGAACTTGTCCCACTCGCTCTGGAACTCGTCGGCCTTCTTGCCGAGGCGCGGGTGCGCCGTGATGTCCATGTTCTTGTAGTCCACTTCAATAGCCGGAACGTCAATTTGGATGTAGCCGCCCGCCAAGAAGTCGAGGTTCTCGCCCTCGGGGAGCTTCACCACGAATTCCTTAATGAACGAAGCCACGTTGTAGTTTGAAACCACTTCGCACTCCCACTTCTTGATGCCGAAGATCTCGTCGGGCACCTTGATTTTCATGTCGTTCTTGATCTTCACTTGGCAACCCAGGCGCCAGTTGTCGGCGATCTGCTTGCGGTTGAAGAAGCCCGTTTCGGTCGGAAGGATTTCGCCGCCGCCCTCGAGGACCTGGCACTTGCACATGCCGCAGGTTCCGCCGCCGCCGCAGGCCGACGGAAGGAAGATTTTTTGGTTGCCCAACGTGCCCAAAAGGGTGCTGCCGGACTCGACTTCAACGACGTCGCCGTTGATTTCAAGCTTGACCGGACCTGATGGACTCAGGCGGGCCTTGGCTTGCAGAAGAATGAATACCAGGGCCAAGATGACCAGGGTAAAGACCACCACGGAAACGATGGTAACTGTAGATGCTGCGAGGAACATAGTTTCTGGAGCGAATTAAAGTTTGATACCCATGAAGCTCATGAAGGCAATGCCCATGAGGCCCGTGATGATGAACGTGATTCCGAGGCCGCGGAGCGGAGCCGGAACGTGCGAGTACTTCAAGCGCTCGCGAATGGCGGCGATGGCTACGATGGCCAGGAGCCAACCAATACCGGAACCCACGCCGAAGACCGTCGCCTGACCAATGCTGGTGAAGGCGCGCTCCTGCATGAAGAGCGAACCGCCCAAGATGGCGCAGTTTACGGCGATGAGCGGCAAGAAGATGCCAAGCGCCGAGTACAGGGCCGGAGCGAACTTCTCGACCACCATTTCGACGAGCTGAACCATGGCCGCGATGATGGCGATGAACATGATGAAGCTCAAGAAGCTCAGGTCGAGCTCCGCGAAGCTGGCGTCAAGCCACACCAAGGCGCCCTCTTTCAGGACGTAGTTCTCGAGCAGGTAGTTCACCGGAAGGGTGATCGTCAGTACGAAGGTCACGGCAATACCGAGGCCCACGGCCGTTTTAACCGTCTTGGATACGGCCAAGTACGAACACATCCCCAAGAAGTAGGCGAAGATCATGTTCTCGACGAACACGCTCTTGAAGAAAATTGAGATTAAATCTTGCATGGCTTCGGGGGATTATTCTTTTTCAATCAACGAAGGAGTCTTGGAGCGCTGCACCCAAATGATGAGGGCCACCACGATCAGGGCCATTGGGGGCAGAAGCATCATGCCGTTGTTCTTGTAGCCCAACTCGTAGACGCCGAGGGCCTCGAGTACGGGGTAGTCGAACAGGGTTCCGCTGCCGAGCAGCTCGCGGAAGAATGCCACGATGATGAGGATCATGCCGTAGGCCGCACCGTTGCCGACGCCGTCCAAGAAGGACTTCCACGGCGTGTTGCCCAGCGAAAAGGCCTCAATGCGGCCCATGATGATGCAGTTCGTGATGATGAGTCCGACAAACACCGACAGCTGCTTGCTAATGTCGTAAACAAAGGCCTTGAGGACCTGATCCACGAGAATTACGAGCGCAGCCACGACCACCAACTGAACGATGATCCGGATTCGGTTCGGAATCAAGTTGCGCATCAGCGAAGTGATGACGTTGGCGGCGGCCGTCACGACCATTACCGAAAGACCCATAACCAGGGCCGGCTTCAGCTTAACGGTGATGGCCAGGGCCGAACAAATACCCAGTACCTGAACGGTGATCGGGTTGTTCTCGTTGAACGGATCAACGAACAGGCGGCGGTTCTTCTTTGAGAACAGGGCCTCTTTTTCTTGATTTTTTACTTCGGTGCTCATAGTACAGCTACAGTTTGCGTGGTGTCAGCAGGAGCCGCAGCGGGGGCCGTAACGGCGCCGCGCGACTGCAGGTAGGCTTGGTAGGGCTTCAGGCAGTTCTCGAGCATGGCCTGCACGCCGACCGACGTGATGGTTCCGCCCGAAATACCGTCGACTTGCTGGTCGCCGCTGGCGTCGCCCTTGCGCACTTCAATGCCCGTGTAGGCGTCGCTGTAGACCACTTTGCCCGGAAACTGACCGGTGAAAAATTCGGTGGTGATCTCCGCACCAAGACCCGGAGTTTCGGACTTGTGGCCAAACGTGGCGCCAAATACCGACTTGCCGTCTTCGTTGAGGCTGATGTAGCCCCAAATCGGACCCCAAAGGCCCTTGCCGCGGACTGGGATGATGTAGTAGGTCTTGCCTTCGCTCTGGGCCACGTAGAGGGGCGCTTCGCGCTCGGCCTCTGCGGTTGCCACGGACGCCGCCATGTCTACCGCGTCGGGGCTGGCGCCCTCGACCACCTGGCCGTTCTTAAGGACCAGTTGCTCGGTGATCACCTCAGCGTAGAGGGCTGCGGGGTCCTCGCTGGTCAGGCCAATCGACGAAAGGATGTCGGACTTCTTTTCAAGGGCCACGTTGGCGTCTTGCATCGGCTTGAGGCTCGTGGCCGCAATCGACAGGGCGGCTGCTACCAGCACCACGAGGGCGATGGCAAAACCGTAGGTGTAGGAATTGCTGTTGACGTTCATATTCTTAAGCTTGAACCATTTTAGCCCGCTTGAGGCGCTTCTGAATGTTGGCGTTGACGACGTAGTGGTCGATCAGCGGAGCCATCACGTTCATGAACAGAATGGCGAGCATCACGCCCTCGGGGTAGGCCGGGTTGAACACGCGAATCATGATCGAGAAGAATCCGACCAAGAAACCGTAGATCCACTTGCCCGTCTCGGTGTGGGCCGCAGAAACCGGGTCGGTCGCCATAAATACCGCGCCGAAGGCAAAGCCGCCGAACACCAGGTGGTAGTAGAACGGAACCGCCAAGTAGGCTTGCTGCTCGGGGCTGATCATCAGGTCAGCGACGCCGTTGAAGATGAGGCCCATCGTGACGGCACCCAGTACGGCCGACAGCATGATCTTCCACGAACCGACGCCGGTGGCAATCAAGTAAATGGCGCCAATCAAGATGGCCAACGTGCTGGTTTCGCCGATCGAGCCCGGAATCAAGCCCAAGAAGCCGTCGAGTACCCCAAACGAGGTGTGGCCGGTCGAAGCGTACTGACCCAGCGCGGTAGCGGACGAAACGCCGTCCACGTTGGTGAGGCCTGCCCATACCTTTTCGCCCGACATGTAGGTCGGGTAGGCAAAGAAGGCAAATGCGCGGGCGGTGAGGGCCGGGTTGAGGATGTTCATTCCGGTTCCGCCAAACACTTCTTTACCAATGAGTACGGCGAAGGCCGTTGAAACGGCAACCATCCAGAGGGGGATGTCCACCGGCATGATGAGCGGAATCAAGATTCCGGACACCAAAAAACCCTCGTTGACCGCGTGCTTGTTGCGGTAGGCGAAGTAAATCTCGATGGCCAAACCGGCGATGTAGGTCACGGCAATCATCGGGATGACCTTGAGCGCGCCGTAAAGGGCATTCTCAAGGGTCCAGAAATTGGCCCAACCCGACTCAATCTGGCCGATGGCCAAATGGTGCTGGTAGCCCGCGTTGAATAGGCCAAAAATCAAGGCCGGAACCAGGGCGAAAATGACCGTCACCATGGTGCGCTTCATGTCGATGGCGTCGCGAACGTGGGCGCCGCTGTGGGCGTTGTGGTTCGGCACAAAGAACATGGTTTCAAGGGCGTTGTGCAGCGGGTACAAGCCCTTAAGCTTGCCCGTCGTCACCGCGGGGCGGGTGGCGTCAAATAGGTTCTGAACGAATTTCATCGGGATTCAGGGATTAATTCATTTCGGTGTAGAGTAGATCGAGTGCCTCTTCAGCCAACGACTGAAGTTCCTGCTTCGAGGGGCAAACCACTTCGCAGAGGGCAAAGTCCGCGGGCACTACTTCGTAGGCGCCCAGGGCTTCCATTTTTTCGAGGTCCTTAGCCCACATCGCTTTGAGCAGCGGCATCGGCAGGATGTCCATCGGGAATACCTTTTCGTAGAGGCCCGTCACCACAAAGGCGCGGTCTTCACCGTGCTGCTTGGTGGTGAGGTCGTACTTCTTGGACGGAGTCAGCCAGCTGAAGAGCGTACGGCTGATCGACCACTTGCTGAAGCTGGGCAGTACCCATCCAAAGAAATCCGTGCCTTGGCCCTCAGGGAGTACCGTAAGTTGCGAGGCGTAGTAGGTCAGGTAACCGTTGGCACCCACGTTGGCTCCGGTCAGCACGCTGCCCGAAACGACGCGGTAGGCGCCGGACTTCATTTCGGCCTTTAGGAAGGCTTCGAGGCTGGCTCCAGCCACCGCCGTGATGGCGCGGGGCTTGGCGATGCCGGTTCCGCACAGCGAAACGACGCGCTCGAGCTTCAGGTTGCCCGTAGTGGCCAGGTGGCCAATGATGGCGACGTCCTGGTAGTTGAGGGTCCAAATGACTTCACCCTTGTTCAGCGGGCTGAT
The DNA here is from genome assembly GCA_041164105.1 of Bacteroidota bacterium. GTDB lineage: Bacteria > Bacteroidota > Bacteroidia > Flavobacteriales > Schleiferiaceae > TMED14. Next base: position 6,465 of record JBEAQA010000085.1, read on the forward strand.
GCGGTTGATGTGCACGCTGGTCGTACCCGCGGGGTGCGGCCCCTTGAACTGGTGTATTTCGACGCCGCTGGCCTTGGTGAGGGCCGGAGCGGTTTCGTTCGCAGCGATCGAAAGCACCGTGCGCTTGCTCAGCAGGCTCAGCACCTGAAGGCCTTTCGCGAAGTCGCCTTCGCGGCCAGCGAGCGCCACAGCCGGCGAAACGGCCAAAGGCTCGGTAGCCATTCCGTTGATAAATACCGCTTTGGGCTCAGCGTCCGGGTTGGCGATGCGGCCGTAGGGGCGCGATTCAACCAAGGTCCACGCGCCGGCGTCGAGCAACCAATTAATGGCGTCGGCGCGGTTGGCGGGCGTTCCGGCAGCCACCGAACGGTACTGAATTTGGGCGTCGGCCAAAATGACGACCGCCAAAATTTTGCGCTTGTCGCCGCGCTCGATGCGGGCGATTTCGCCGCTCACCGGGGCCGCTACGCGGATGCGCGGATCGGCCTTATCGGTAAAGAGTACGTCGCCGGCAAGGACGCGATCTCCCTCTTTTACAGCAAGTTTGGGAACAAGTCCGCGGAAGTCGCTCGGGCGAACCGCGTACACGGAGGCGCTCAGGTGGCCATCGACGATGGCTTCAGGTGACCCCAAAATCGGAAGGTCAAGGCCTTTGCGAACAGTGTGCAAGTTGGGCATAACAGCTAAAAAAATTCGCCGCAAAGGTACATTAGTCACACGGCAAAAAGGTGATTATTTAACATGTTTTTAGCACCTTTAAGGCATGCAAATACGGCGCCCCGCACTCACGGCCTTGAGCTTAGTGTGCTTGCTACCAAAACTATTCGGTCAAGTCCCTCAAATCGAGAAGGATAGCCTCATCCACACCGTCATGTGGCACCCGGTCGATCGGGTGGACGCTCCGCCCGTGGTCGGCCTTGGCCAGGCCTCGGCGCTGCAGCTCCGCTTTGACGATTTTAGCCAGTCGGTTTTGCCCCTGCGCTACGTTTGGGTGCACTGCGACCGCAACTGGCAGCCCTCGTCCATCATCGCGTCCGAATACCTGAGCGGATTTTGGGAGGGCCAAATCGCCGAAGGCCGCCTTTCGTTCAACACCTACCAGGGCTACAGCCACTACAGCACCACCCTGCCCGAGTCCAGCAGCATGCCTACCCTTTCGGGCAACTACTACCTCGAGGTGTACGCCGACGAAGACCTGATTCTTCGCCTGCCGACCGTGTTTGCGGAGACTACGGCGGACTTGCTCTTGGCGGTGCGCCGCCCCGCGGCACCGCGCCTGACCCAGCGCTACCAAGAGGTGGACGCGTGGTTCCCTTGGGACGCCAGCCGCACCACCAATCCGTTTGCCGACATTCGGCTCGGAATCTTGCAGAACCGCGACTGGACGAGCTTTCGCTTGCTCCCCCCCCGCTTTGCGCAGGGCGACCAGCTGGATTTTGATTACAACGGCGGCGAAAACTGCTTTTTGGGCGGAAACATCATGCGCTTTGCCGACACCAAAAACCTGCCGGCCGGGTCGCTCCGCGTGGCGCGCTACGAGCTTCAGGACCGATGGGTGGGCTTTGTCCGCCAGGATATTCCGAGCGGAATCCTCGGCTACGTGCGCCAAGAAGACGGCCGCGGAACCTTTGCGCCCCGCGCCGCCCGCGGAGACAACCACACCCAGGCGGACTACCTCTGGCTCGACCTCGAACTCAAGGATACCGAGGGCCAAGGCGACCGGCGCATGGCCCTGGAGGGCGATTTTAACCAGTACCAGCCGGACGCCCGCCACGAACTCCGCTTTGACGAAGCTCGAGCCGCCTACACCGGACGGGTTTTGGTCAAGCAGGGCTACCTCGAGTACCGCTACCGCGACCTGAATGCGGGTTCCGCCGGCATGGACTGGAGCGAAGGCAGCCACAGCCAGTCCGCCAACCAGTACACCGGAATCGTGTACGCCCGAATTTGGGGCGAGCGCTACGACCGCGCCGTAGCCTTTCGCACCGTGGACATCACGGACGGAGCTCAACTGCGCATTGAGCTCGGCAACTGACCGCGTGACGAAGCGCACACAACACAATGACGCGGGGGCTGACCTTTGCTCCGAAACCCCTTAAAACCACTCCATGGACGTTGAAATCCTCGCCAGGATTCAGTTCGCCTTCACGGTTGCCTTTCACTACCTCTATCCCCCATTGAGCATTGGCCTCGGCTGGATCATGGTGGTCACCGAAGGGCTGTACTTGCGCACCAAAGACCCCGTATACGGCCGATTGAGTTTGTTCTTTGTCCGTCTTTTTGCGATCATTTTTGGCCTGGGCGTCGCCACGGGCATTGTGATGGAATTTGAATTTGGCACCAACTGGGCCACGTACTCACGCTTTGTCGGCGACATTTTTGGCAGCGCGCTGGCCGCCGAAGGCATCTTTGCGTTTGCCCTCGAATCGGGATTCCTCGGAATCCTGCTCTTTGGCTGGAACCGGGTTTCGCCCCGCGTACACTTTATTTCGACGTTGATGGTGGCCTTGGGGTCCACCTTTTCAGCCATCTGGATTGTCGTGGCCAACAGCTGGATGCACACGCCCGCGGGCTACCACCTCGTGAACGAACAAGGGCGCATTCGGGCCGAAATCACCGACTTCTGGGCCATGGTATTCAACCCCACGTCCGTGGACCGCTTGATCCACGTGCTGCTGGGGGCGCTGTTGGCCGGGGCCTTTTTGGTCATCTCCATCGCGGCCTGGTACCGCCTCAAGGGCTTGCACCGCGAGGCCGCGCGAAAAATGATGGGTTTGGGCCTGAGCTTTGCGGCGGTCGCCATCCTGGCTCAGTGGCTGTCGGGGCACCGCAGTGCGGAACTGGTAGCCGAATACCAACCGGCCAAACTGGCGGCCATGGAGGGCCACTTTGAAACGGGCGCCGCGGACCTGTACGCCCTGGGCTGGGTAGATGCCCAAAATCAAGCAGTCCACGGAATCGGACTACCGGGCGGCCTTTCTTTTCTATTGCACGGCAACTTTGAAGGGCGCGTGGCCGGCCTCAACGCCTTTGCCCCCGAAGACCAACCCCGGGCGGTCAATGCGATTTTTCAGTTCTACCACCTCATGGTGGGCAGCGCAGGGCTCATGACCCTGTTGGCTTTGGTCGGACTGTGGGCCTTTTGGACCCGCCGATGGGACGACGCCCCGTGGTGGAACCGCATCTTGGTCTTTTCGGTCTTTTTGCCGCAAATCGCCAACCAAGCGGGCTGGTTTGCTGCGGAAATGGGCCGCCAACCCTGGGTAGTGTACGGGCTGCTGCGCACCAAGGACGCATTCTCGCCGACTGTAGGCGCCGGCGAGGTTTTGTTTTCGCTCATCCTGTTTACACTGATCTACGCCCTGCTCTTCGCGTTGTTTATCTACCTGCTGAACAAAAAAATCAAAAAGGGCCCGGCGGACGACGGCTACCTCATCGACCACCGCCCCAAGCAATCATCTTGGATCACTAAAAACACCCACGCATGACCTTTCTTGGACTGGACTACCCCACCCTTTGGTTTTTAGTGGTTGGCGGCCTTTTTGCGGGCTACGCCATCTTGGACGGATTTGACTTAGGTGCCGGCATGCTGCACTTGTTCATCAACAAAGAATCTTCGCGCCGCGTGGCCCTCAACGCCATCGGTCCGGTTTGGGACGGCAACGAGGTGTGGCTCGTCATTGGGGGCGGAGCCCTTTTTGCCGGATTTCCGGAGGCCTACGCCACTCTGTTTAGTGCTTTTTACCTGCCGTTTATGCTGTTTTTGGTCTCGCTGATTTTTCGGGCGGTGTCCATTGAATTCCGCAGCAAAGAACCCATGGCGTGGTGGCGCAACGGCTGGGACCGCGCCTACACCGT
>JBEAQA010000086.1:0-2631 GCA_041164105.1 Bacteroidota bacterium
GGATTCCGACTGGACCGCCCTGGAACAGTTCATCCAGCAGCCGCTGGAACGCACGGCCCAATTGGGCGCGCTGCCCCTCACCCCCTTGCGCATGCCGGCCGAGCCGGCCGCCCACAAACTGCTCGACGTCCTGGGCGACCTCGCCCTGATTGGCCGCCCCGTCGCCGCAGAAATTCGTATTTTTAAACCCGGCCACCGCATCAATACCCTATTGGCCCAACGCATCATGGAACACCTCGACGCCGCAAACCCCGTTCCGTTCTTTGACCCGAACGAAGCGCCCCTCATGGACGCCACCAAAATCATGTCGATTTTGCCGCACCGCCCGCCGTTCATGCTGGTGGACCGCATTCACTCGATGACCGAAAACGACATTTGGGGCAGCAAGGCCGTGACGATGAACGAGCCGTTTTTTCCGGGCCACTTCCCCGGTGCTCCGGTGATGCCGGGCGTGCTGCAGCTCGAGGCCATGGCCCAGGTGGGCGGAATCCTGGCCCTGAGCACGGTTCCGGACCCCGAAAACTACCTCACCTACTTCCTCAAAATGGACGAGGTCAAGTTCAAGAGCAAAGTAACCCCGGGCGACACCCTGTACTTTCACTTGACGCTGACCCAGCCCATTCGGCGCGGAATCGTCGTGATGCGCGGCGAAGCCTACGTGGGCCAAAAACTTATCACCGAAGGCCTGTTCACGGCCATGATCACCAAAGACAAGTAAGCGCGTGGTTTCTCCTTTAGCCTCGGTCCATCCGGACGCCAAGATCGCGGGCAACGTGCGCATTGACGCCTTTGCCGTCGTCGAACACGACACCGTCTTGGGCGACGGAACCTGGATCATGAGCGGAGGCCACGTCCTCGCCGGTTCGCGCTTGGGCAAAAACTGCCGCATCCACCAAGGTGCGGTGGTCGGCGGCATGCCCCAAGACCTCAAGTTCAGCGGCGAACACAGCGAAGTCTACCTCGGCGACGGCTGCGTCGTCCGCGAATGCGCCACCATCAACCGCGGAACCAAAGCCTACGGCAAAACCACCCTCGGCAAAGAATGCTTGGTCATGGCCTATGCCCACGTGGCCCACGACTGCATCATCGGCGACCACGTCATTCTGGTCAACAACGTCGCCCTCGCCGGCCACGTCGAAATTGGTGACTGGAGCATCTTGGGCGGCCTCTCGGCCGTGCACCAGTTTGTCAAAATTGGCGCGCACGTGATGGTGGGCGGCGGATCGCTGGTCCGCAAGGATATTCCGCCCTACATCACCGTGGCGCGGGAACCCCTGACGTTTGAAGGCGTCAACGCCGTGGGCCTGCGCCGCCGCGGATTCAGCAACGCGCGCATCGAAGAGATTCACCACGCCTACCGCCTGCTCTACCAAAGCGGATTCAACACCACCCAGGCGGTCAGCGAGATCGAGCGCGAAGTCACGGCCAGCCCCGAGCGCACCGAGCTCATCAAGTTTGTCCTGGCCTCGGACCGCGGCATCGTCCGCAAGCAATAATTCGATGGTCGGCCTGCACTGGAACGGCGTCGGCAAGCAGATTTCGGGCAGCGAAATCATTGCTCCCTGGACCGCCACCCTTGGGCCTACCGACCGCCTTGCCGTATTGGGCGCTAACGGATCCGGCAAGAGCACCGTCATTCAGCTGCTTAGTGGCCAAATGCCGCCCTCAGTAGGGGATTTGACGTCGCCCTGGATCCCCGAAGACGCTTGGGCTCAAACCGTAAGTTGGGCTGGCCCCAACGTACAACCGCCCGTGGATTTAAGTGGACTCGAATGGGTGGACCTGCACGGGCAACTTCGCACGTGGCACCGCAGCCCCTGGACCTATTTGGACTCGGCCGACGCCATGTGGGCTCGCCCCCTCAAATCCCTGTCGAGTGGCCAGCGCCAGCGCTTGCTCCTCGCCGTGGCCGTGTGCACGGATTCCCCCCTGCTCCTTTTGGACGAGCCCTGCAACCACCTCGACGCCGAAGGACAGGCGTGGTTTGGCGCCATGCTCGGCGCGGAACTCGAACCCACCGAAGGTTCCGCCCGAATGCTGGTCGTGGCGAGCAATCACTTGGCCACCGAGGTACTTCACTGCACGAGCGCAGTGTCGCCGCAGGGCGATTCCGTACCTTTGCCAAAATTTTAGCGATATGGCATCGACTGCAGACATCAAGAACGGCATGTGCATCCACTTTAACCACGCGCCGTACCAGATCATCGAATTCCTTCACGTCAAGCCCGGCAAGGGCGCCGCGTTCGTGCGCACCAAGATGCGCAACCTCAACGACGGCCGCGTTTTGGAGCACACCTTCCCCAGCGGAACCAAGCTCGACGACATTAAAATCGAGTTCCGCACGTACCAGTACCTGTACAACGACGCCGACGGCTACCACTTCATGAACATGGACTCCTACGAGCAAATCCCCATGCCCAAAGAGGTGATCAACGCCCCCCAGTTTCTGAAGGACGGCATGGAGTGCATGGTGATGTTCCACGCCGACGAGGACCGCCCCTTAAGCGTGGAGGTGCCCCAAACGGTCGTAATGGAAGTAACCTACACCGAGCCCGGCATCAAAGGGAACACGGCGACGAATACCTTAAAACCCGCGACGGTAGAAAGTGGCGCAGAAATTCGCGTGCCCCT
>JBEAQA010000087.1:0-3775 GCA_041164105.1 Bacteroidota bacterium
TTCGCGTTGAGGTCGTCCAGCGCGATGTTCTTTGCTTGCGGCAAGTTTTGGGCCGTCCATTCGCCCTCTTTGCGGGCGTCGATAATGTTCAACTCCGGATTGGCCGCCAGGCGCGAAGCCAACTCCGTAGCCGTAATGCGCGACACGCTGTCCGTCTCGAACGAAGCTTGGGTCCACGAGGCGATTCCGCCCTCGAGGTAGCCCAGCACGCGGTCGTAGCCCACGCGGGTCAAACGCGTGATTACTTCGTCTTCGCGGCCCGGCTCGCACACCAGCATCAAGGTCTGGTCGGTCGGAATCAAGGCGCCCACCCACGGAGCGAACTGGCCGTCAATGCCAATGTTGATCGATCCCGGAACGTGGCCAGCGGCAAAATCGTCCGGCTTGCGTGTGTCGAGCACCAGGGCGTCCATTTCGCCGACCATTGCCTTGAAGGCTACGGGTTCAAACGCTTTAGACGCTTCGGCCAGCACTTCTTCGGCGCCCGGAATGGCCTTCTTGTTCATCGCGACGTTCATCGGGAAGTAGGCGGGGGGAGCACCCAAGCCGTCGGTTACCTCTTTAATGAACTCTTCGCGGGTCATGTCAGCGCGCAGCGCGTAGTTCGTCTGAAGCTGCTCTTCGAGCGTGCCGACGGTTTCTTTGCTCATGTTTTTACCGCACGCGGAACCGGCACCGTGGCCCGGGTACACCGTAATCGACGGCGGAAGGGTCATGATTTTGGTGCGCAGCGAGTCAAAAAGAGTGCTGGCCAACTCTTCTTGGGTCATGCTCGCTGCTTTTTGTGCCAGGTCGGGACGGCCGACATCGCCCAAAAAGAGGGTGTCGCCCGTGAAAATGGCTACTTGCTCGCCCGCTTCGTTGCGCAGGACGTAGCAGGTGGATTCCATCGTGTGGCCCGGCGTGTGCAGCACTTCGATCGAAACGTCGCCGACGGTGAGTACTTCGCGGTCGGTGGCGATGTGGGCTTCAAATTCCGGGTTGGCATTCGGTCCGTAGACAATCGGAGCTCCGGTGGCCTTAGACAGTGCCACGTGGCCCGAAACGAAGTCGGCGTGGAAGTGGGTCTCAAGGATGTACTTGATTTTGACACCCAGGGCCTCGGCGCGGTCCAGGTAGGGCTTGGTTTCGCGCAAGGGGTCAATCACGACGGCTTCGCCGTTGGACGAGATGAAGTAGGCTCCTTGAGCCAAGCATCCGGTGTAAATCTGTTCTACGTTCATAACGGGTTTCAAGTTAAGTCCAAGGGTAGGTTTAAGATAAAAATTCTTTGGTCAAGATGAACAGGCCCATGGCGAGTACAAACCATCCAAACGCTTTTTGCAGCGGGCCTGAGGCGATGCGCTTCGACAGCACGGTACCCACGACCATGCCGGCAATGGCAATGGCGGTTACGCTCAGCAAAAGGGTCCAGTCAGCTTCCATATGTCCCAAGTCGCCGGTGAATCCGATTAAGGATTTAAACGCAATAATGGTCAGTGAGGTTCCGACGGCCAGCTTCATTTCAAGGCCGGTGACCAGCACGAGGGCCGGGATAATTAGAAATCCGCCGCCGGCACCGACCAAGCCGGTTAATACGCCCACGCCTGCGCCTTCGGCGAGCACGAGGCCCACTTTGGCGGCCGGGCTGAGTTCTTTTTTAGGTGCGTTGGGGTCCGCGGGCTTGCGGCCTTTAATCATTCCGCGGGCGGCCCAAACCATGAGCACCGCAAACAACAGCATCAGGGCTGTGCCTTTGCCCACCGAGAAGGTTTCCGCCGAAAAAATCGGATCGGGAATCGCCGGCATGATGACGGCGCGGGTGAAGTAGACGGCGGCAATCGACGGCAGGCCAAACCAAAACGCGGTTTTAAAGTCGACCTCGCCGGCGCGGGCCTTCGGAACGATGCTCGCCAAGGCGGTGGCGCCCACGATAAAGAGCGAGTAGGCGGTAGCGTCCACGGTGTCCACGCCAAAGAGGTAGACCAGCACGGGCAGGGTGAGGATGGAACCCCCTCCGCCTAAGAGACCGAGTGAAAGGCCGATAAGTAGGGAAGCAACGTAGGCAATAAGGATCATAGGGGCAAAATTGAAGGATTTACGAAGGCTATAAAGTGACTTCGGTCGCACAAGGCGACCGAAGTTGATAGCGAAAAGCGATGCGCTTACATTTTACCGCGCAGCATCTGGTTCCAGTAGAGGTAGGGCAGGCCGTACTTCTTGAGGATCCACATCAGCCACGATTCTTTGGTGGTGTCGACAAAGGTGCTCAAGAGCGGATCGCTGTCGCGCACGTTGTCGTACTTGAACTCGGCCAATACCATTTTGCCGTAGCCGGTGACCAGCGGACAGCTGGAGTAACCTTGGTACTCGTACGGCGTCGTCGTGTTGGCTTCGGCGGCACGGATTTGCTCCACGACCACCGGGGTCTGCTTGCGGATGGCGGCTCCGGTTTTGGCGGTCGGAAGGGCGGCACTGTCACCAATACCGTATACGTTGGGGTACTTGGCGTTGTTGAGCTTGTGGATGTCGACCTCGAGCCAGCCTTTGTTCGGTCCTTCGGCCACCGCGAGGGGGCTGTCCTGGATGAATTTCGGGGCCGTCTGGGGCGGGGCGATGTGCAGCATGTCGTAGGGCATGACCATTTCGGTGTCGCCCTGAACCTCTTCGTTCAGCTTGACGTTTTTCTGGGTCATGCAGTCGTTGCCCGCCATGGCGGTGTTGTAGCGGAACGTGACCGTCTTGGCCTTGGGGTCGATGCTCACCGGTGCATAGAACGGCTTGAAGATGATGTGCCGGCTGGCGATAATCTGGTTCAAGGTCTTGGCGAACTCTTTGACGCCAAAAATGACGCCCCCCGGGGTGGCAAACACCACGTTGGTTTGGTCGCGCACCTCGCGCTTGCGGAAGTGGTGCTCAGCCAAGTACATGATTTTTTGCGGAGCTCCGCCGCACTTAATGGGCGTGGTCGGTTGGGTGAATACCGCGTTGCCGCCCTTGAAGTTCTTGAGGATTTGCCACGTTTTCTCGGGGTCAACGTAGTTCGAGCACACGTAGGGTGTTTCGAGGGCTTCGGCCAGGCCGGGCAGCAGGCTGTAGTCGTACACCAAGCCGGGGCTGAGCACGAGGTAGCGGTAGCTGTAGGTCGCGCCGCCCTCGGTGGTCACCTGGTTTTGGTCGGGCTGAAGGCTACCGACACGTTCCTTGATCCAGGTTACGCCCTTGGGCATGTAGTCGGCGGTTTTGCGCTTGGTAGCGGCCATGTTGAACGTGCCGGCGCCCACGAGCGTCCAGGCAGGCTGGTACCAGTGCGTTTCGCTGGGTTCAAAAACAGCCACCGAGAGGGTGGGTAGTTTGCGGCGCAATTGGGCAGCGGTCATTATGCCACCGGTTCCGCCACCGACAATGAGTACATCAAATTGATTCATGATAATCAGGTTGTAAAGGATAGGTAAACCTAAATTAGGCAAAAAAGCCCTTGTGTGCCCCAAGTCACATTTGCGGCGAACAAGATTTAACCTCACCTTTGCAATCATGGCGAAATTGCCGCGGAATACCGCTGTTTTGGTTCTGGCCTGGCCCGAGGTTACGGCTCGTGCCGAAGAAGGGATAATGAAGTTCTTTCGGACGGTCGGCGTGGTAAAAAACGTCAACGTCATGGTGGGGCACGCCGCGATGATGGTGGCCGACGGCGAAGCCCTGCGCTACTACGATTTCGGCCGCTACATTACGCCCCGCCGCATGGGGCGCATTCGCTCCGGCGAAACCGACCCGGCGTTGCAGTTCACCACGGTTC
>JBEAQA010000088.1:0-6550 GCA_041164105.1 Bacteroidota bacterium
TTAAGAATTCCGCCTAGATGCCCAAAAAAGGACCCAAGATCAACAAGGCCCACCGCTCGATGGACGCGGTTTCGCTGGCCAACCGCCTGCTCCGTTTTTTTCAGAAGCGCCCCGGGCGCAAATTCACCGCCGCCGACCTCGCCTTTGAAACGGGGATGAACGAGCGGACCGGCAAGACGCTCGTGGCCAGCGCACTCGAAATTTTGAGCCGTACCAACCAAATTCAAGCGGACGGCGACGGGTTCCGCCTTAAAATGGAGCTGGCCTACGCGACCGGAACCATCGAATTCACGTCGAGCGGCGCGGCCTACGTGGTGCGCGGACCCGGACTCGACGACGTCTACGTGCGCCAGGGCAGCGCGGGCTGTTCCTTCGGGGGCGACCAGGTTAAGGTGCTGGTCTACCCGCAAAAGGCGGGCAAAAAATTTGAGGGTGAAGTCGTCGACGTGGTGCGCCGCGCCCGCAGCCGCTACGTGGGCGAAGTACAGCCCCACGCCCAAGGCGCCTTTATTCTGACCGACGGCCGCAAGGTGGGCCGGGACTTTTTTGTGCCCAAATCCCAGCTGGGCGGTGCCGAAGCCGGCCAAATGGTGGTGCTCGAGCTCGTGGAGTGGGCCGACGCCGAACGTGCCCCGGTGGGCAAGGTGGTCGAAATCCTCGGGGAGCGCGGCGAGCACGAAACCGAGATTCACGCCATCATGGAGGAATTTGGGCTGCCCTGGAACTTCCCTGCGGAGGTGGAGGCGGAAGCGGCGCGGATTCCGCTGGTGCTGGACCCGGTGGAAATCGCCAAGCGCCGCGACATGCGGACCACCCTAACGTTTACGATCGACCCGGTCGACGCCAAGGACTTTGACGACGCGCTCAGCATCCGTCCGCTCGAAAACGGACTGTGGGAAGTGGGCGTGCACATCGCCGACGTGACCTACTACGTGCGGCCCGGAAGCCTGCTCGAGCAAGAAGCCGTGGAGCGCGCCACCTCGGTCTACCTCGTGGACCGCGTGGTGCCGATGCTGCCCGAAATCCTATCGAACCAGGTATGTTCGCTGCGTCCGCGCGAAGACAAGTTCACGTTCTCGGCCATTTTTGCGATGGACGAGTCCGGAACCGTGCACGACCGCTGGTTTGGGCGCACCGTGATCCACTCCGACCGCCGCTTTGCCTACGAAGAGGCCCAGGCGGTGCTCGAGGGCGACGACGACCCGATCGCGACGGAACTCCGCCTGATGGACCGCATGGCCAAGGCCCTGCGCGCCCAGCGCATGAACGACGGCGCCATCGCCTTTGACCGGGCCGAGGTGAAGTTCCGCCTCGACGCCAACAACCAGCCCATCGGCGCCTACGTGAAAGAGGCCAAGGATTCGAACAAGCTGATCGAAGAATTTATGCTGCTGGCGAACCGCGAGGTGGCGGCTTTTGCCGGCGGCAAGAAGCCGAATGCGCGCACCAAGCAGGCTCCGCGCACGATGGTGTACCGCATCCACGACCAGCCCGACCCCGAAAAGCTGATCGCCCTGAGCCAATTTGTGCGCCCGCTGGGCTACCAAATGCAGGTGGACAGCCCTGGCAACGTGCGCAAGTCGATCAACGACCTGCTGCGCCAAGTGAAGGGCACGCCCGAAGCCAACATGCTTGAAACGCTTACCGTGCGGACCATGGCCAAGGCGGTGTACAGCACCCAAAACGTTGGGCACTACGGCCTCGCCTTCGACGACTACACCCACTTCACGTCGCCGATTCGCCGCTACCCCGACATGATGGTGCACCGCCTCTTGCAGGATACGCTCGACGGCAAGCCTTCGCCCAAGGCCGACCCGCTCGAGGAACTCTGCCAGCACAGTTCGCAGCGCGAGCAAAACGCCGCCGACGCCGAGCGCTCGTCAATCAAGTACATGCAGGCCGTGTACATGGAGCAGTTTCTGGGCGAGCAGTTCGACGGCATCATCTCGGGCGTCACCGACTGGGGTGTGTTTGTTGAGGTGCCCGAAACCGCCTGCGAGGGCCTGGTGCGCCTGCGCGAGTTCCGCGACGACTACTACAGCGTGGATTCCGAGCGCCACTGCCTGGTGGGCGAGCGCTGGGGCAAGGAGTATCGCCTCGGCGATCCGCTGCGCATTGTGGTCAAGGAGGTCGACGTGGTCCGCAAGACCATCGATTTTGGCGTGGCCAGTTCGCGCGGGGGCGCGGGTTCCGCTTCGGGCGGAACGTCCAGCCGACCCTCCGGCCGTTCAGCTACACCCACCCGCGGTCAGTTCGACGAAACGCGTCCCACCGAGGCCGGAAGCCGTTGGGGTGCTCCGCGCCGCTCGGGCGGATCCGGAAGTGGTTTTGGGGCGTCCAAATCGGGCGGACCGGGCAAGTCGGCCGGCAAAGGGGGCGGCAAAAGCCACCGAAAGGGACCTAACACGACCTCGGCTAAGAAAAAGCGGCGGTGAGCCAGAGACCCGTTGCTGGTACCTAGTCACTCGAGCACAGCCCGAGCCCGCTCCACGTCCCGCGCTATCTGCTCCTGAAGCGCTTGCGGCGTGTCAAACGTTTGTTCCGCACGGATGTAGTCGATAAACCGAACTTCGACCGGGCGTCCGTAGCCCTGGGCTTCAACGTCCAGTAAGTGCACTTCAAGCACGGGTTCCGAGCCGGCTCCGAAGCTGGGACGCACGCCGTAGTTGGCTACTCCGGCGAGCCCACGGGGCCCCTCAGCGTCGCAGAAATCGAGCTCCACGGCATAAACCCCCAACGAAGGCATGGCCTTGTCGGGGTGAATTCCGCCCACGTTGGCGGTGCGGTAGCCCAGGTTGCGGCCGATTCCGCGCCCGGCGACCACTTCGCCGCGCACAAAATGGGGCCGGCCCAAACTCTCGGCCGCCTCGCGCACCCGGCCCTCAGCCACGGCGGCGCGAATTTTCGTCGACGAAAGCGCCACCTCGCCCAAGGTCACCGCGTCGACCTGCTCGAGCGAAAAATCGAAGACTTGTGAAAACTCCTGAAGCTGGGCAAAATCGCCTTCGCGGTTGCGGCCAAACCGGTGGTCGTAGCCGACGATGAGGTGCTTCATGCCCAGGTGGCCCACCAAATCACGGCGGACAAACTCGAGCGAGGACGTCTGGGCAAATTCCGCGGTAAACGGATGCTCCACCAGCGCGTCCAGGCCCGCCGCCGCCAGGAGCTCGGCCCGCTCCGACGGAAGGGTCAGGCGCGACAGCACAAAGTCGGGATGGATCAGCTTGCGGGGGTGGGGCTCGAGGGTGAGCAGCACCGAGGTTCCGCCCAAGGAACGCGCAACCGACACCGCCCGCCGCACCAGCGCCTGGTGGCCTAAGTGCACGCCGTCAAAGGTGCCCAACGTAACCACGGTGGGCCCTTGGGGGATGAAGTCCGAAAGTTGGTGGTAAATCTGCACAGCGACGGGGTCCGGGGCAAAGATATTTCCGAACTTCGCCCCATGACGCTCGACGCCCTCCGCATGGCCGCGCAGGCCTTTCGCCGCAACCCCTACCCGTTTGCCGCCACCGGGGGTATCGCGTTGGCCCTCAACATGCTGGCACTCATTCACCCCATCATGTCGTTGGTGGTAAGTATTGGGTTGCTCCCGATGCTCTACACGGGACTGGGCACCCTGGCCACGGCGGAACCCGGTCTGCGCTTTACGCAAGCTTTGCGCCTCGCCCTCTCGGCCTGGCCCCGCTTTGGTGCCCTTAGTCTGCTCATGCTCAACCTGCTGTTTTTCTTTTCGGGCGTGCTGGGTTTGGCCTTGACGGCCCTCTACGGCGACCAACTCTCGGTACTGGCGGAATTCAATCAAAGCAACCCCGAGGGCTTTGCCCAAGCCTTGGTGACGCAAGTAAACTGGGCGCAATCCGCCTTTGGTCTGGCGGCGCTCGCCCTGTTTGTGCTCGGCCTGATGACTCTGGTATGGATGGCCCCCCTGGCGCTGGTCCACCACAATTTGGGCCTTATTTCGGCCCCTCGGTGGGCGTTCCGGGCCGGGCGTACCCACTTCGCAAAACTGCTCCCGGCCGTGCTGCTTTGGGTCGTACTGTCCGTGGCGAGCGGAGCCCTGCTGGGCCTGAATATTCTTCTTTGGCCGTTTACGGCGCTTTTTCACTTTTTTTGCTTTAGCCAACTAGGGAAGCAAGGCGCCTAGGTCGTACCTTTGCGGCCGAATTCAGAATTACTCCATTCCGCACTACCATGGCGAACGCAAAAGGTAAAATTGCTCAGGTTATCGGACCTGTAGTAGACGTCTACTTCGAAGACGCTCAGGCCCTTCCGAAAATTTACGACGCGCTAGTTGTTACGCGCCCCAACGGCCAGCAGGTCATTCTTGAGACCCAGCAGCACATCGGTGAAGACACCGTGCGCGCGGTTTCGATGGACTCTACCGACGGTTTTACCCGCGGTCAAGAAGTCGTTGCCACGGGCAAGCCCATCGCAATGCCGACGGGTGACCAAATCCGCGGCCGCGTATTCAACGTCGTCGGTGCCGACATCGACGGACTTGGCGGAATTGACATGGCCAACGGCGGCCTCGCCATCCACCGCGAAGCCCCGAAGTTCGAAGATCTTTCGACCGCTACCGAGGTTCTGTTCACCGGTATTAAGGTTATCGACCTGATCGAGCCCTACGCTAAAGGTGGTAAAATTGGTTTGTTTGGCGGTGCCGGGGTAGGCAAGACCGTACTCATCCAAGAGCTGATCAACAACATCGCTAAAGGCCACGGAGGTCTGTCGGTATTCGCCGGCGTCGGTGAGCGTACCCGCGAAGGAAACGACCTGCTCCGCGAAATGATCGAAGCGGGCATCATCCGCTACGGCGAAGACTTCATCCACTCGATGGAGGCCGGTTCGTGGGACCTGAGCAAAGTGAACAAAGAAGAATTGAAGGAGTCGAAGGCCACCTTCGTCTTCGGTCAAATGAACGAGCCTCCGGGCGCGCGTGCTCGTGTAGCCCTGTCGGGTCTGACCATGGCGGAATACTACCGCGACGGCGAAGGCAGCGGCCAAGGAAAGGACATCCTGTTCTTCGTTGACAACATCTTCCGCTTTACTCAAGCCGGTTCCGAAGTATCTGCACTGCTCGGCCGTATGCCCTCAGCCGTAGGTTACCAGCCGACCCTCGCTACCGAAATGGGCGCGATGCAGGAGCGCATCACCTCGACCAAGTCCGGTTCGATTACGTCGGTTCAGGCCGTATACGTACCTGCGGACGACTTGACCGACCCGGCTCCGGCGACGACCTTCGCCCACTTGGACGCCACCACGGTACTGTCGCGTAAGATTGCCGAATTGGGTATCTACCCGGCGGTAGACCCCTTGGACTCGACGTCGCGCATTTTGACTCCGGAAGTTGTCGGTGCCGAGCACTACGCTTGCGCCCAGCGCGTGAAGGAGCTGCTCCAGCGCTACAAGGAACTGCAAGACATCATCGCCATCTTGGGTATGGAAGAACTTTCAGAAGAAGACAAGCTCGTCGTGCACCGCGCACGCCGCGTACAGCGCTTCCTCTCGCAGCCCTTCCACGTGGCCGAGCAGTTCACGGGCATCCCGGGTGTGTTCGTAGACATCAAAGAGACCATCAAGGGCTTCACGATGATTATGGACGGCGAACTCGACAAGTACCCAGAAGCCGCGTTCAACCTCAAAGGTTCGATCGAAGAGGCGATTGCTGCGGGTGAAAAAATGCTGGCTGAAGTATAACACTCACGGATATGGCCTTGCACGTTGACATTATTTCTCCGGAACGCAACCTGTACTCGGGTACCGCCAACGCGGTCCAGCTTCCGGGTACCGAAGGTTTGTTTCAAATTTTGACCGACCACGCTCCGCTGATGGCCGCACTGACCGCAGGTCGTGTGAAAATCGACGGCGCCAAGGGCAGCGAATTTGTTGAAATCTCGGGCGGCGTCGTAGAAGTTTCAGGCAACAACGTGACGGTGCTCGCCAAGTAAGTACTTTGGTTACCCCCAACCTAGCCCGGCCCTTGCGCCGGGCTTTTTTTTGGCCCCCAGAACGGCCTACCTTCGCGGCATGCAGGGCGAACCGATCCATTTTTTACCGTGGTGGTGGTACGTTGTAGCGGTGGGCGGCCTCGCCCTAATCGCTGCGCTTTGGAGCCCGACGCCCCAAGGCAAACGTCGCATCGCCCGCCTGGGCGTACAGCTTTGGTCTGAAGGGCTTCCGCCCGCTGTAGGTCCATGGCTTTCGGTGGGCACCTCGATGGCGGCGGTCGCCCTCTTGTACGCGGCCGCGGGCCTCCAGCCGGCCTACGCGGGACTCGTTCTCATTGCTCCGTGGCTCGTCCACGCCCTCGCGGGCGTCATCTGGAATGCCGTCCGGGTCCACCAGGCCTACCACCAGTACCGAAGCATGCTCATGCCGCTGCTCGTCTTGCTGGTCGTCCCCTATGCGTGGTGGCGCTTGACCGGAAGCAACCCTGAGCCTAAGATTAGCCTAATTGTCTTAGTCTCAGCTTTTGGCGTTTTGTACGTTACCTCGGTGGTTCGGGCTGCGAGCATTTATATAACACGGGGTCCCGGCCCTTTGTACTTCA
>JBEAQA010000089.1:0-7033 GCA_041164105.1 Bacteroidota bacterium
GCCGTGGATAAAGGCCGCGTAGTGGTGGACGACTTTTACCGCACCAACATTCCGGGCTACTACGCCATCGGAGACATCGTGAAGGGCCAAGCGCTCGCGCACGTTGCTTCGGCCGAAGGCATCATCTGCGTTGAGGCCATTGCCGGCCACCATCCGCAGGCGATGGACTACAACAACATCCCGGGTTGCACCTACTGTTCGCCCGAGATCGCCAGCGTGGGCTACACCGAGAAGGCCGCCAAAGAAGCCGGCTTCGACATCAAAGTCGGGAAGTTTCCGTTCAGCGCATCGGGCAAAGCTTCGGCCGCCGGCGCCAAGGAAGGCTTTGTTAAGGTGATTTACGACGCGAAGTACGGCGAGCTGCTCGGTGCCCACATGATTGGCGCCAACGTGACCGAAATGATTGCTGAAATCGTGACGGCCCGCAAGCTCGAAACCACCGGTATGGAGCTCTTGAAGGCCGTGCACCCGCACCCCACGATGTCCGAGGCGGTAATGGAGGCAACTGCCGCCGCCTACGGCGAGGTAATCCACCTCTAAGCGGTGGCCAATCCCTACGCGCTCCGTGCCGACGGCCTCAGCCTGGCACGGGGCGCTTTTTTATTGACGGTACCCCAGTGGTCGGTGGCGGCCGGCGAGGTGGTGGCGCTTTACGGTCCGTCCGGGTCGGGCAAATCCACCCTTTTGTCGCTGCTGGCGGGCCAAGTCTTTGCCGACGCGGGCGACGTGTGGGTGGGGCGGAACCCGCATTCGCGGGATCGCCTGATCGCCGGCCATCCCGGGGTGGTATGGGTTAAGCAGGACTTCGGCCTTTCACCGTACCGGAGTGTGCGCGACAACCTCCTTGACTTGGTGCTCGGCAAACTCGACGACGAAGAAGACCGGCTGGTGCGCCGTATGATGCGCACGCTGGGGCTCGGAATGGACCCCTCTCGGCCCGCCCACAGCCTTTCTGGTGGGGAGCAGCAGCGCCTTTCCATCGGCCGGGCCCTGTTGGGCCGTCCGCGCGTTTTGCTGCTGGATGAGCCGTTTAGCCATGTGGACGGCTACCACAAAGAGCGGCTGCTGCAGCTGTTGACCGCCTGGCAGCGCACGACCCGCTGTACCGTGGTTTTGGTCGCGCACGACATTCGCGACGCCGCCCGTTGGGCCCACCGCATCGACGTGGTGCACGAGGGGCGCATCGTCGAGTCGGGCAGCGCGGAGCAGCTGTACCGATGCCCCAAAACTAAGCCCATGGCCTACGCCTGGGGGCCGGTGAACGAGCTCCCCGTGGGTCGGGTACCGGAGTCCCTGCGGGCGCTTCCGCAATCGTTCCGCCAAGGTCGGCGTTGGTTCCTTCGCCCCGAACACCTCACGGTCGAGCTGCTTGAATCAGCGTTTAGCGGGCCGAGCGAGGAACTTCGTCGCTGGACGGAGGGCGGTTCGGATTGGATGCAGGTTTCCTGCGGCGGCTACCGATGGGTGCTGCGTCGTTGACGTACTCGTTGGGGCGCGGAATCACGTAGCTGGTCGTTCGTTTGTCTGCCTGTTTAGCACAAAAAAAAACCGCCGGATCCTCGCGGAACCGGCGGCTTCGTAGTAGTAGCTCTATTCGATTTATTTTACCTTCTCCACAACGGCTTTGAACGCTTCCGGGTGGTTCATGGCCAAATCAGCCAAGACCTTGCGGTTGAGTTCGATGTTGTTGGCGTGGAGCTTGCCCATCAGCTGGCTGTAGGACAATCCGTGCATGCGAGCACCCGCGTTGATACGGGCAATCCACAGGGCGCGGAAGTTGCGCTTTTTAGCGCGGCGGTCACGGTAGGCGTAACCGAGGGCTTTTTCGACGGCGTTTTTGGCGACCGTCCAAACATTTTTGCGGCGACCGAAGTAGCCTTTGGCCATACCCAGAACGCGCTTGCGGCGCGCACGAGAGGCAACATTATTTACTGAACGTGGCATAGAAAATTGATTTTTGGCAACGCGGACCGATTCGGCAGCAAGCTACGTGGCGGACTCTTAGGGGCGTTTACGCAGGGTTAATTAAACCAGTGAACAACACAAAAGGATTACAGAACGAGCTGCTCCTTCACAGATTTCACGTCGGAGGGGTGCACCAACGTAGCGTGGGTCAGGCGGCGCTTGCGGTCGGTGGCCTTCTTCGTGAGAATGTGGCTTTTGAACGCGTGCTTGCGCTTGATTTGGCCAGTACCGGTCAGCTTGAAACGCTTCTTGGCGCTGGATTTGGTTTTCATCTTAGGCATGGTACAGATCTATTATTTGAGCTACTATTTCTTTTTAATCGGAGCAATCAAGATAAACATTCGCTTGCCCTCCAAGTGGGGAAGTGCCTCCACCTTACCGAGGTCAGCTACATCCTGCGCCAGTTTAAGGAGCAGCAGTTCGCCTTGCTCTTTGTAGATGATGGAACGTCCGCGGAAGAACACGAAGCTCTTCAACTTGGCGCCTTCTTCTAAGAACTTGCGGGCGTGCTTCAGCTTGAACTCGTAGTCGTGGTCATCGGTCTGGGGTCCAAAGCGGATCTCTTTGATGACGACTTTCTGCGCTTTGGATGCGATTTCCTTCTGCTTTTTCTTTTGGTCGTACAAGAATTTCTTGTAGTCAATGATTTTGCAGACGGGGGGATCGGCATTTTCAGCGATCATTACCAAGTCCAGCTCGTCGGCTTCGGCCATGGCCTGGGCTTCACGTGAACTGATAACGATGGGTTCTTGCCCGTCCCGCACAAGGCGGACTTTCGGCACACGGATGTGCTCGTTAATCTTGTGCGCGGCTTCCGGTTCGCGGTAGCCACGTCCTTGGCGGGGGCCCGAAGGTCTATTGTTCCTCAGAGGGGTCAGTTTTAAATTTATCTCTTAACTCACAGTGCAGCAAGCCGTTGGGCAACTTCGGCTCCGACGCGCTCCGCAAAAGCTGCGGGGGTTTCGGCTCCGAGGTCTCCTTCTCCATGGCGGCGGACCGATACGGTTTGGGATTCCTGCTCTTTCTCGCCGACCACCAACATGAAGGGGACCTTTCGCACTTCCGCGTCGCGGATCTTGCGTCCGACCTTTTCATTCCGGTCGTCAACGAGGGCGCGAATATCGGACATTTCGAGCAGATTCACAACCTGTTGCGCGTACTCATTGAAGCGTTCCGATACCGGAAGCACCACCGCTTGCTCGGGGGTCAACCACAGCGGGAAGTTTCCGCCGCAGTGTTCGAGCAGCACGGCCACAAAACGCTCCATCGAACCAAAGGGTGCGCGGTGAATCATGACCGGACGGTGCATCTCGTTGTCGGCGCCTTTGTACTCCAGCTCAAAGCGTTCGGGTAGGTTGTAGTCCACCTGAATCGTACCAAGTTGCCACTCGCGTCCGAGGGCGTCGCGCACCATGAAGTCGAGCTTCGGGCCGTAAAACGCCGCTTCGCCGTACTCAATCACGTAGGGGAGGCCCTTGTCCTGGGCGGCCTTGATGATGGCTTGCTCGGCTTTGTCCCAGTTTTCGGTCGAGCCGATGTACTTGCCCGGATTCTCGGGGTCGCGCAAGCTCACTTGGGCCTTAAACGACGGAAAATCCAAAGTTTTGAAGATGTACAGCACCAAGTCAATCACCTTCATGAACTCGTCGAGGAGCTGGTCAGAGGTACAGAACAAGTGGGCGTCGTCCTGCGTGAATCCGCGCACGCGGGTCAAGCCGTGCAGCTCGCCGCTTTGCTCGTAGCGGTACACGGTTCCGAACTCGGCAAAGCGAAGCGGAAGGTCGCGGTACGAACGCGGCTGCGACTTGTAAATCTCGCAGTGGTGCGGGCAGTTCATCGGCTTGAGCAGGTACTCTTCGCCCTCTTCGGGAGTGTGAATGGGCTGGAACGAGTCCTTGCCGTACTTCTCGTAGTGGCCCGAACACACGTACAGCTCTTTGTTGCCAATGTGCGGGGTGATGACGGGCAGGTAGCCCGCCTTTTTCTGGGCGGCCTTCAAAAAGTTTTCGAGGCGTTCGCGCAGCGCAGCCCCTTTGGGCAGCCAGAGGGGCAGGCCTTGACCGACGCGTTGGCTGAACGTAAACAGTTCGAGCTCGCGGCCGAGCTTGCGGTGGTCGCGCTTTTTGGCTTCCTCGAGCAGCACGAGGTGCTCCTCGAGCATGCTGGCCTTAGGAAACGAAACGCCGTACACCCGCGTCAGCTGCGGGTTTTTCTCATTGCCGCGCCAGTAAGCACCGGCCACGTTCATGATTTTGGCCGCTTTGATGTAGCCCGTGTTCGGAATGTGTCCGCCTCGGCAGAGGTCGGTGAAGTTCGCGTGGTCGCAGAACGTAATGGTGCCGTCTTCGAGGTTCTCGATCAGTTCCGTTTTGAACGGATTCCCCGCGTAGGTCGCCAGTGCTTCGGCCTTGGTTACGGCGCGCATGCGGAATTCCGCTTTTTCGCGCGCAAACTCGAGCATCTGCTTTTCAACCTTGGCAAAGTCGCCCTCGCCAAAGGATTCGCCGCGGAAGTCGACGTCGTAGTAGAAGCCGGTTTCGATGGACGGACCAATGGTCAGGTGCGCGTTGGGGTAGAAGTGAAGGATGGCCTGCGCCAAAACGTGCGCCGAGGAGTGCCAAAACGCGGCTTTGCCTTCAGGCTGGTCCCAGGTGAAGAATACGAGGGTTCCGCTGTCGGCCAGGGGCTCATTCAGTTCTACGGTTTGCCCGTTCCATTTCGCGGTAAGGGCATTTTGGGCGAGTCCGCGGCTAATGGATTCGGCCACCTGCATTGCGGTGGTTCCGGCGGAATACGAACGGACGGAGCCGTCGGGGAGGGTAATGTCAATCATGGCTTCGCTACAAGTGAAGAAGGCCCAAAGGTAGGTCGGGTCCGTATCTTTGCAGGCCATGACGCACGACGAAATTTTGGCGGTTTTGAACAGCCGCTGCGCGGGAACGCTGATGGAAACCCTCGGCATTGAATATACTTCGATGACCGCGGATTCACTGACCGCGCGGATGCCGGTTACCCCAGGGCATTTGCAGCCGGTGGGCTTACTTCACGGCGGTGCCACGGTGGCCCTCGCTGAAACGGTGGGCAGCGCGGCATCCCAGATCTTTTTGGACGATCCCCACGGATTCGTCGCCGTCGGCTTGGAGATTGCCGCCAACCATGTGCGCAGTGCCCGCAACGGCTACGTGCACGGAACCGCCACTTTTTTACACCGCGGACGCACTACCCACGTTCTGGAGATTCGGGTAGTGGACGATGCCGGCAAGCTGATTTCGTTCGTAAAAATGACCAACGCGATTGTGCCGCGCGAGCACAAAGAGCGCTCGTGAACGGACTCGCTTGGATCCGCGAAGCCGGCCAAGAGGCCCAGGCTTGGGAGCTGATTCCGTCGCCCCAAGGGGCCTTTGGTGTCGCGCCCTTTCGCGGAGCCGTGCAGCGCTTTGAACCCGTGGACCGCGGGCTCGGAGCGAAAGGACGCGCCTGGATGGCGGACGCGTTGGGTCAGCTCGAATTGCCTGCGCTTCAGCCCACGGATTCCCACGCCGCCGCCGACTACGTGCAGCTCGTGGACCAAGCGCGCCAAGCCTGCGCCGACGGGGTCCTCGAAAAAGTAGTGCTGTCGCGCCGCAAGGCCTACCACCGAAGCCGCGTGCAGCCCTGGGAGGCCTTTGAGCGCCTCACGGACGCCTACCCGCACGCCACGGTCTTTTTAATTCACACCCCCGGAGGGTCCCTCTGGATGGGGGCCACGCCGGAATGCCTCACCGAAGTCGAGGGTACGGCGGTGCGCACCATGGCGTTGGCCGGAACCCGCCTGCGCGGCAGCCAAGGCGCCTGGGGCCTCAAAGAGCGCGAAGAGCAGCACGTGGTGACCAAAGACATCGTGCAAATGCTTCAAGCGCTTGGCGTGGAATCGGTTCAGGTCGAAGGACCCACCGTCCTCGAAGCCGGACCCGTGGAGCACTTGTGCAGCCACATCGAGGGCCGTGCTGCGGGTCTTAGTGCATGGGACATTGCCGGGGCCTTACATCCCACACCGGCCGTGGGCGGGCTGCCCAGAGCTCAGGCGCAGGCCTTTATTCGCCGCCACGAGGGCTACGACCGCCGCAACTACGCGGGCTACTTTGGCTGGACGCAGGCCAACCGGTCCATTTTTTACGTCACCCTCCGCTGCGTGGAGTGGGGCTCCGACGGTCTGCTTGGCTACGCCGGGGGCGGAATCACCGCGAAGTCCGATCCCGTCGGCGAGTGGGCCGAAACCGAGCAAAAACTTCAGACGCTCGAAAACGTTTTACTAGGGTGAGTTCAAATTCGGCGTCGCTCGCCGCACTTCTGCGCGACCGCTTGGCGGAGCATTCTTGGGCGGCCTGGGTGGCCTCTCCGGGCAGCCGCTGCGCCCCGCTGGTCATGGCGTTCCGCACGCTGGACGTCGCCAACCAAGTAGTCCTGGACGAGCGTTCCGCGGCCCACTGGGCCTTGGGGGCGGCCATTGCGTCCGGCCAACCGGCCTTTGCCGTCTGCACGAGCGGAACCGCCGCCCTCAACTTTGGTCCCGCGGTGGCCGAGGCATTTTACCAGCAGGTTCCGCTCTTGGTGATCACGGCCGACCGCCCCGCGGAGCTGATTGACAACGGCCACGGCCAAAGCATTCGCCAAACCCGGATTTTTGACGACCACCTTGTGGGCAAGGGCTTGCTCGACAACCGCCAGTCCCTAGAGTGGAACGCCCAGGTCATCGACCGCGCCCTCGCGGCGCTCCGCCACGGCCCCGTGCACCTCAACGTTCCCTTGGCGGAACCGTTGTACGAGCCCATTCCGCGGCCAACCCAGCGTCCTGTCGCCGCAGCGACCATGATGCCGGCGGCTCCGGTGGAGGTTCCCGAATTCGTTCGTGCCGCGCAGCGACCCATGCTGGTCGTGGGCCAGTGGAACCCCTCGTGGGGCGACGCAGAGCCCGCCGTGCGCACCCTGGCAGCTAAGGGCTGGCGAATTGTGGCGGAACCGCTCAGTCAGCTGCCCAGCGACGCCGCCGAACAGCTCGAAGACACCCTGGTGTTCGGTACGCCGAATC
>JBEAQA010000090.1:0-16955 GCA_041164105.1 Bacteroidota bacterium
GAGTACGTCGACCCGTGGCGTGCCGCGATGTCGCGCAGGGCGCGGCTCGAACTCAGGTTGCTGACCACGTGGCCCGGGCGGTGCTGCAGCAGGTAGTCGGCGACTGCGACCAGCGTGTACTCTTCGCCAAAGAGCTCGCCGTCTTCGCTGACAAAGACCAGTCGGTCCACGTCCGGATCGACCACGATGCCCAGGTCGCAGCGGGTTTCGGGGACCAAGCTGCAAATTTCGTCGAGGTGCTTGCGCAGCGGCTCGGGGTTGTGCGGAAAATGCCCGGTCGGCTCACAATAAAGCCCTTCAATGCGCTGCACGCCCAAGGCTTCGAGCAGCATGGGGATGGCGATTCCGCCCGTCGACGCCACGGCATCCACGGCCACCGCAAAGCCGCGGGTCCGAATGGCGTCGACGTCGACGAGGTCGAGGTTGAGAATGGCTTGAATGTGGCGCTCGATGCCGTCGGTGACCGCGATTCGGCGGCCCAACTCGTGAACCGGGGCAAATTCAAAGCTTCCGGCCGCGCGGGCCGCGAGAATTTTGGCACCGTCTTCGGCGCTCAGGAATTCCCCGCGGGCATTGAGGAGTTTGAGGGCGTTCCACTCGCCCGGGTTGTGCGAAGCGGTTAAAATGATTCCGCCGTCGCAACCCTCCCAGGGCACCATCATTTCGACGGTCGGCGTGGTCGACAGGCCCAGGTCGAGGACGTCGATTCCCTGAAAGCGAAGGGTTGACACCACCAGATCGCTCAGAGCCTCGCCCGAAATGCGGGCGTCGCGTCCAAGGGCAACGCGCAACCGGCGGTCGCCGCCCGCTTGGGTGCGCAGCCACTGGCCGTAGGCGCTGGCAAACGCTACGGCGTCAACGGGGGTCAGGTTGGTTCCGACCGAACCGCCGACCGTTCCACGAATTCCGGATACCGATGCAATAAGAGCCATGGCGAGGTTTTTGGTGAGCAGCAAAGGTAAAACCGGCGGAGGCCGGATTCCGAGTCGGTGAATAACACGGTGAATAACGCGTGAAATCGGTGAAGAATTCCGCCCGAAATTTGCCTAGGTTTACTAAGCCTGATGTACGAAAGCGATTCCGACCCCCTAATTGAACGTTTTGAGCAAGCGCTGCGCGAAGACGCCCCGCTGTTTTTTGACGTCGAAGAATTCGAAGAAATCGCGGACTACTACCTCGAAACCGGCCAGCTGCAGCGGGCCCGAAAGGCCATAGACATGGGCGGCGCCCAGCACCCCTACGCGACGGTTTTTGCGGCCAAAATGGCGCGCTACCTGGTGCAGGCTTCGCAGCTCGACGAGGCCGAAGAGGCGATTCAGCGGGCCGAGGGCTTGAGCCCCAACCACCCCGACATTGAATGGGCACGCGGCATGCTGCTGATTCGGCAGGGGCGCACCCAAGACGCGATTTTGTCGCTGCGCAAGGCCATCCAAAATTCGGACGACCCCTTCCCCATTCAAGGCACCCTCGCGTCGATTTATTCGGGCGCCGGGATGTTCACGCACGCCATCCGCACGCTCAAGGCCATGCTTCAAGAAGAGCCGGAGGACGCGCACCTACTCTACCTGCTGGCGATCAATTTTGACATGGCCAACCGGGACGACAAGGCGGTGGCGTTTTTTGAAACCTACCTCGACGACTACCCCTATTCCGAAACGGCCTGGTACCATTTGGGCGTGGCGCAGTTCCGCCAGGGCCAGCTCGAGGCGGCGAAGCGGAGCCTCGGCTACGCCGTCACCATCGACGAAAAGTTCAGCGCGGCCCTGTTTGACCTGGGCCGAATCCACGAAGACCAAGAGCTTTGGGCCGAGGCCATCAACTACTACGACCAGTCCATGCCCGACGGCGAACGCAACGGCTACACACTCTACCGCAAAGGGGTTTGCTTGCAGTCGCTCGAGCGGAATGCCCAGGCCCTCAGCGCCTTTCAAGAAGCCGTAGCCCTCGACGAAGAACTCGACGAGGCGTGGATTGAGCTCGCAGTGCTGCACGGCGAGGCCGGCAACCTGCTCAAGGGCGTCCAGCACGCCCAAAAGGCCATTGCGCTCGACAGCGACAACCCCGACTACCACATGGTCGCCCACGACCTGTTTTTGCAGCTCGGACTGCAGCGCGAAGCCGCCAAGAGCCTGGACCGCATTCTGCACACCCTGCGGGTCGAAACACCCCGGGGCCTGCTCGAATACGCCAACATTTTGGTGGAAATGAGCCACCTCGAATCCGCCGTGCGCGTCCTCGAAACGGGGGTACAGCGCCACGCCGAGGACGCCGAAATGTGGGCCATCTACTACGGATTTTTGTGGAACCTCGCCGCCGACCTCGGCGCCGCCTTGGACGGAATCACTCAAGCGTGGCTGCGCTTTGGCGCGGAGTTCAAAACGTCGCTGCTGGAGCACTTTCCGGCCGCCGCATCCGACCCCGCGATCAACCTGATTTGGTCCTCGCCGCAGGCCTAACTTCGCGGCCATGAACGCACTCCTCACCTACCTCAAAGGCATTGCCATGGGGGCCGCTGACGTGGTCCCGGGCGTGTCGGGCGGAACCGTAGCCTACCTCACCGGAATTTACCAGCGCCTGCTCGACGCCATTCACGCCGCCGGCGGGTCGATGTGGACCGCGCTGCGCCGGGACGGTGTGGTTGCCGCCTGGAAGGCCGTGGACGGCTGGTTTCTGGTCGCCTTGCTCGGCGGAATTGGAACCTCCATCATCACCTTATCGAAGGGCGTGCGCTGGGGCTTGGACCACCACCCGCTCGTCGTCTGGAGTTTTTTCTTGGGCTTGATTGTCGCCAGCTTGCGCATGCTGGCCCGCGACCTGCGCGGCGGATGGGCGCTGCTCGTCGTGGGGGCGGCATTGGGCTTTCTGCTTTCGTCCATGCCAGCCGGTCACGCGGAACTCAGCCCGGGCTACACGTTTATTTCGGGCTTCCTCGCCATTTGCGCCATGATTTTGCCCGGAATTTCGGGCTCGTTCATCTTGGTGCTTTTGGGCGCGTACGAACCCATTTTGGACGCCCTGCACGAGCGCGACCTCGGGGTGGTTGCGGTGTTCGGAATTGGAGCCGTGCTCGGCCTTTTGTCGTTCGGACGCCTGCTGCGGTGGCTGTTTCAGCGCTTTGAGCGCGCCACAGTGGCACTGATGACCGGGTTTATTGCCGGATCCCTCACTAAAGTTTGGCCCTTCCGGCTTCCGCGCGGCGGATGGGAATTGCCCGTAGCCCCCAGCACCTGGGCCAGCGAAACGGGCCAAACCATTCCCTGGCTGGCCGTGGTTGCGGCGGCCGCCGTCGGCGCACTGCTCGTTCTGGGCTTGGATTTCGTCGCGCAGCGGCGCGCCCGCACGGCATGAAGTACCGGTTCGGACTGATTCGCGGCGAGGGTCCGCCCTCGAGGTCGCCCGAACTCTACCGCGCCCTTTGGGCTGGGCATTCCCTGGAATCCGAACTGCACTACGAACCCCTGGTTCTGGAAGCCCGCGCCGACTGGACCGACTGGTTGGATCGGGCCCATGCCGAGGGATGGATGGGCTTTAACGTGACGATTCCGCACAAAATGGACGTGCTGCACAGCATCGCGCGGCGCAGCCCCGAAGCCGAAGCGATTGGCGCCACCAACTGCATCGTCCGAACGCCGGAAGGCTGGACGGCCCACAACACCGACGCCGACGGATTCTGGTACAGCTGGAAGGCCGCTTGGGGCACGTCCGAGCCGGCTTTTCGGCGGGCCTGGCTGCTCGGCAACGGCGGCGCGGCACGCGCGGTGGCGGTGGCCCTGCAGCGCGAAGGCTTCGAAGTTCTCGTCTTTGCGCGGAATCCCCGTGCCGATTTTTTGGGGCTCGACCAGCAGCCTTTTGACGCGACTGCGGACGCTCCCCTGCCGAGTTTGGTGGTCAATGCTACGTCGTTGGGGCACGGAAACGACGAAGCTCCGCCGATTTCGTGGCCCGACCTGCGCGGCCAGTGGGCGGTGGATGCCGTCTACGGTCCCGCCCCGACGGCCTTTCAGCGCCAAGCTGCCGCCGCGGGCGCCCAAGTGCTGGACGGAATGCCGATGCTGCGCATGCAAGCAAAAAAAGCATGGGACTATTGGTCAGGTATGCTCGGAATGTCCGACTTTTGAGGCCCAATTCAACTCTTTAAGCCACACATCATGGTGGAACACGACCAAAATCCCGAAGCCGGGAGTGCGAACAATGACCTTCAGGTGAACGAAAACCTGAACCACGCTACGCCGGAGACCCCGGCCCAGACCCCGGAATCCCCCGAGGCAAATCCCGAACCCGCAGCCGCCGAAGTCGCTGCTGAAGCCCCAGAGGCACCAGCAGAAGAACTGTTAGCGGCGCCCGAAGCAGAGGCCCCCGAAGCAGCTGCTCCCGAAGCAGAAGCCACTCCGGAGGTTGCCTCGGAAGTTTCTGAAGAAATCGCCCCTGAAGTGGCGGAAGTTGCCGCCGTTGCCGAAGATTCCGCCCCCGCAGAAGCGGCCGACGAATCGGACGACCACACCGAAGAAGAGCGCGAGGCCCACGAAGACCATTCGGCCGACTACAGCGAGCTGAGCGAGGACGAACTCTTGGCCGAAGCCGCCCGGGTCCTGCGCGAGGTGCCGATTGCGGACGCCCGCGTGCCGATGCTGGCCCTGCGCAACACCCTGCTGCCCCGACTGGACGAAGAGCGCCAAGCCGCCTTGGACAAGTTCGTCGAAGAGGGTGGCAACGCCATCGACTTTCACTTCGAGCAAAAGGCCCGCGAGAAATTCTACGAGACGTACAACGAGTTCAAGAAGCGCCGTGGAGCTTGGAAGGCCGAGCAAGAGCGCGCCCTGGCGGTCAACCTGGACCTCAAAAAGGCCCTGGTTGACGAGCTGAAGAAGCTTGCCGAAAGTGAGGATTTGCCCACGCGCTCGACGTACAACGAATTCAAAAAGGTCTTTGACCGCTGGAAGGAAGTTGGTCCGGTTCCGGCCGAAGACGCCCGCGACCTGAATGCTACGTTCCGCTTTTTGGTGGACCGCTTCTACGACAACTTGCGCCTGAGCCAAGAGCTGCGCGAGCTGGACTACAAGGTCAATAAGGAAGCCAAGGAATTGCTGATTCGCGCCGTGCTGGAGCTCTCGGAAAAGAATTGGTCGGCCAGCGTGGGCGCTGAACTGCAGCGCATTCACACGGCCTGGAAGGAAATCGGCCCTGTTTCGCTGGAGGACAAAGAGCCCCTCTGGGAGCAGTTCAAGGCCGCTTCGTCGGTACTCCACGAAAAGCGTCGGGTGAAGTTTGAAGAGCAGAAGGTGCAGAATTCCGCCCGACTGGAAGCCAAAACGGCCAAAGTCGCCGAAGCGGAAGCCCTGAAAGCCCGCGAACCGAAGAGCCACCAGGCATGGCAAAACGTTTCGGACAAGCTGCAGGAATTGCGCGCCGAACTCGGCAAGATTGGCCGCACGTTCGGAAGCCAAAGCGACGAGCTCTGGAGCCGATTTAAGGCCGTAGAACGTTGGGCGTACAAAGAGCGCAACAATTTTTACAAGGAGCGCAAGAAGCACCTCAAGTCCGCGCTGGACGTCAAATTGGCCATTGTCGAAAAGGCTGAAGCGCTCGCGCAGCGGACCGACTACGGTGCGGCCGCCAAAGAAATGAAGCAGCTCCAGCAGGACTGGAAAAATTCGGGGTTTGCGCCCAAAAAGCAGACCGACGAACTGTGGGCTCGATTTAAAGCCGCCGGCAACACGTTTTTTGACGGCATGCGCGGCGCCCACGGCGAGGAACGTGCGGTGCGCCAAGTGGCCTTCAAGAAGGCTCAAGGCATGCAGTCCGCCCGCCAAACCGTGGAGTTGGCCCGCCGCAAGCTCGCCCAGATGGAAAACAACATGGGCTTCTTTCAGTTTGCCAAGCCCGACAGCCCAATTGTTCAGGACGCCCTGAACAAAGTGGACCAAGCGCGCCGCGAGCTCGAGGCGGCGGAAAAGGCGTTCCGCGCCTTCCAGCAGGCCGAACGCGCCAAAACGGCGGACAGCTTGGCGCCGGTTAAGGACGAAGCGGAGGGCGAAGCCTAAGCGATGGAAGGCCGTCCGCACAACCACGGCGGCAAGATCCTGAGCGAGCTGGGCTTAGCTGCTACGGGGTCTGGGGGCGGATTCCGCCTCGAAAGCGAGTTTCGGCCCACCGGAGATCAGCCGGCGGCCATTGACGCGTTGGCCCGAGGCGTGCTTGAGGGCGAGCGGGCCCAAACCCTGCTCGGCGTGACGGGTTCCGGCAAAACGTTTAGCGTGGCGAACGTGATTGAGCGGGTCCAGCGGCCCACACTGATTCTGTCGCACAACAAAACGCTGGCGGCTCAGCTCTACCAAGAGTTTAAGTCGTTTTTTCCGAACAACGCGGTCGAGTACTTTGTCAGCTACTACGACTACTACCAGCCCGAGGCCTACATTCCGTCGAGCGGAACCTACATCGAAAAGGACCTCAGCATCAACGACGAGATCGAGAAGCTGCGCCTGTCGACGACGTCTTCGCTGCTCAGCGGACGGCGCGACGTGCTGGTCGTGGCTTCGGTGAGCTGCTTGTACGGCATGGGCAACCCCGAGGCGTTTAAAAGCCAGCAAGTCCAGGTGGCTTCCGGCCAGAAAATCAGCCGCCAAAAGTTTTTGCACACGCTGGTTCAGGCGCTGTACAGCCGAACCGAGGGCGAATTCAAGCGCGGAAACTTTCGGGTCAAGGGCGACACGGTCGACATTTTTCCGGCCTACGGCGACATTTTTTACCGCGTGCTGTTTTGGGGCGACGAAATCGAGCGCATCGAGCAGTGGGATCCCGTGGCCAACGAGCGCCAGGGGGCGCTGGAGCAGCTGCGCATCTTTCCGGCCAACCTCTTTGTGACGACGCCCGACATGCTGAATGGCGCCATCAAGCAGATTGAGCTGGACCTTGGAGCTCAGGTGGACCACTTCACCAAAATGGGGCGTCCGCTCGAGGCCAAGCGGCTCGAGGAGCGCACGGTGTTCGATTTAGAAATGATCCGTGAGCTGGGCTACTGCTCGGGCATTGAGAACTATTCGCGCTACTTGGACGGGCGCCAGCCCGGAACCCGTCCGTTCTGCCTGCTGGACTACTTCCCCGACGATTTCTTGATGGTGGTCGACGAAAGCCACGTCACCCTACCCCAGGTCCGCGCCATGTACGGCGGCGACCGCAGCCGCAAAGAAAATTTGGTGGAGTACGGATTCCGCCTGCCCGCCGCGATGGACAACCGCCCGCTGATGTTCAGCGAGTTCGAGCAACTGATCAACCAAACGATTTACGTTTCGGCTACGCCGGCGGACTACGAGCTCGCCAAGTCCGAGGGCGTGGTAGTGGAGCAGCTCATTCGTCCCACCGGGCTGCTGGACCCGATCATCGAAGTGCGCCCGATCGAAAACCAGGTCGACGACCTGATGGAAGAGGTACGGCTGCGCAGCGAGCGCGACGAGCGGGTACTGGTCACCACGCTGACCAAGCGCATGGCCGAAGAACTCACGAAGTACTTCACGCGGTTCGGCGTGCGCTGCCGCTACATTCACAGCGACGTCGAAACCATGGAGCGCATTGAAATTATGGACGCCCTGCGGGCCGGCCTGTTCGACGTGCTGATTGGCGTCAACTTGCTGCGGGAGGGCCTGGACTTCCCTGAGGTTTCGCTCGTCGCCATCATGGACGCCGACAAAGAGGGCTTTTTGCGGAGCGAGCGTTCGCTCGTACAAACCATTGGCCGCGCGGCGCGGAACGTGAACGGCATGGCCATTTTTTACGCCGACAAAATCACGGACTCTATGGCCCGGACGATGCGCGAAACCGAACGCCGCCGAGCCAAGCAGCAGGCCTACAACGAAGCGAACGGCATCACACCCACGGCATTGGTTAAAAAGGACCGCTCCAGCGTGTTCACGCAAAAGGCCGCAGAATCCGCCGCCGCCGAAGTGCGCCGGACCACGCTCGCCGAGGCCCTTCCGAAGTACGCCACCGACGAACAGCGCAAATCCAAAGCCGCCGAGCTCCGCAAGGAAATGGAAAAGGCCGCCAAGGACCTGGACTTCCTGCGCGCCGCGGAACTGCGGGACGCCATCGCAGAACTCAGCAAATAGGGCTAAAAAGAAACTGGTTCCTGGATTCCAGCTCGCCGCAAGGACGAACCCGAAACCAGAAACCAGCAACGCGAAGTTCGGGCGTTCGCCCGAAGCTTAGTGCTTTACTACGTCCTCAATCCACACGTCGAACACGAGCGTGGCGTTGGGCGGAATCACGCCACCTGCGCCCGCTTCGCCGTAGCCCAGGGCCGGCGGAATGATGAGCTTGGCGTGGCTACCTTTTTTCAAACCGATGAGGCCCTGCTGCCAGCCTTTGATGACGCGACCTTGGTTGCCGCACTGCACCGGAAACCCTTGGTAGGGCTCGCGCTGGGGGTTGTACTGACCCCACGCCATGGCGATCTCTTTGACGCTGCTGTCAAAGGGCTTGCCGCTGTTGAGGTACCCCGCGTAGTGAACCATAGCTTCGTCGCCCGAAACCATCGGTTCGCCTTCACCTTCGGTGACCACCAGAACTTTCAGGCCCTCGGCGCGGGTTTCGGCCTTGGCCACCCACTCCGCGTACTTTTTCTCAAATTCGGCGGAATTCACCGTTCCGTTGGTGAACCACGTGAACTCAGCCGCCCGGGCTGCGCCCTTGGCCGCCGCCTCTTCCGCGGCTTTAGCTGCCTTGGCCTCGGCCCCGGCGATGCCTTCGGTGAACACTTTGGGCGCGTCGAATTCCTTCGCGGCCTTGCCCTGGCGAATGATCTTCACCTTCATGGTGATGGGCGTCTTGGGCATGTCGCGCGGATCGCGCTCGGCGTTGGCGATCTCGGTAACTTTTTCAAGACCTGAAATCACCTTGCCGAAGATGCTGTGGCGGTCGTCCAACCAGTTGGTCGCGACTTCGGTAATGAAAAACTGCGAGCCGTTGGTGCCCGGTCCGCTGTTGGCCATGGACAAAATTCCGGGGCCGCTGTGGCGAAGCGTGGGGTGAAACTCGTCGGGGAACTGGTAGCCCGGACCGCCGGTTCCGCGGCCGTCGGGGTCGCCCCCTTGAATCATGAACTGGGGAATCACGCGGTGAAAGATGAGTCCGTCGAAGAAGGGCTCGCCTTTTTTAACAGTCACTTTCGGGTGGTTGCCCTCGGCCAGCGCCACGAAGTTGGCCACGGTAATGGGGGCCTTTTCCATTTCAAGCTGTACGAGGATGTCGCCCTTGCTCGTTTCGAAAAGGGCGTAAAGGCCGTCGCCGACCTTGATGTCTTGGTTGTTCACGCGAATATCAGGTGTTGCGCCGCAGGCCACTGCAAGCAGCGCCGAAGCGGCAAGAAGCGAAGGTTTAATCATAGCACGCGAAGGTAGTAAACAAGAGGACTCAATGGCGGAATTTCGCCCTGCCCCGCGAGCCCGTGGCCCAAGTGGGCCGGAAGCACGAGCACCACGCTGTCGCCGTGGCGGGCGCGCTGCAGGGCGTACTGCAGGCCCCACACCGCTTCAGGATCGCGCAGGACGCGAATTTCTTGGTCGCCAGCCGCAAAGGGCTCACCCCGCAACCCCGTGAGCCGGTAGCGGATGCGCACGAGTTCCTTGTCCACCACCGCCGAACCTTGGCCCGTTTCGACGCGCCATTCGTGGGCACCCGAGCCCGCTGGCGCGAAGGCCCAGCCCGTCGAATCGATGAATTCCCGGATAAACTGGCGTTCCTGCTCCAGCGCCGCGCGGTTTTGCTCGATCAGGCGTTCTTGAACCTCGGCCGAGCTGAGCGTTTGCGCCGCCCGATCTTCGTCGGGGCGCTGGCAGGCTACCGCGAGCAGCGCTAGGGCGCTCAGCGCGGCCCGCAACGTCCGACCTAGCCCAACCATGCGGCCAGTTTTTGGGCCAGTTCGGCCCGGAGTTCCGCCAGCGGCAGATTGGAAATTCCGCCCGCCGCGTTGCGGTGCCCTCCGCCCTGGTAGTGGGCGCGCGCAAATTCGTTGACGTCCAGGTCGCCGGTGCTGCGAAAGGACATTTTTACCACGCCCTCGGCGTCTTCGCGGAGCAGCACGCTCACGCCCACCCCAGCCACCGAAAGACCCCAGTTGACCAAGCCCTCACTGTCGCCGGCCACGTAGCCAGCTGCGGCCAGGTCCTCACGGCCCAGCGACAGGACGACGGCCTTGCCGCTTGCGGCGAATTCCGCCCCCGACAGGCCGAGCCCAAACGTTTTTAAGCGGCTCAAGGGGTTCGCGTCGAACAGGCGCTCGTGAATGAGGTGCGGCTGGGCCCCGCAGGCCACCAGCTTGGCCGCCGTCGCGAACGTGGTTTCGGTCGTGGACGGGTAGCGGAACGAGCCCGTGTCCGTGATCAAGCCCATCAAGAGGTTTTCGGCGCAGGCCACGTCCACCTGGCCCCAGCCCTCGTCGGCCGTGATGAGGTCGGCGATCATCTCGCAGGTGGAACCCTTGGCCGTGTTGCTGTAAAGGTCGGTAAACAGGCCGTCCGGCTGCTGGTGGTGGTCAACGAGGACGTTGCGGCCGGCGAACTCGGCGACGAACGGCTCCAGGGCGGCACCGACTCGGGACGGCGTATTGTAGTCCAGGGCAAAGTGCAGTTCGGCGCGGCGAAACAGCTCTTGGGCGGCGTCCGGTTGGTCTTCGGCAACCGTTACAAAGGCGGCGCGGAATCCCGGACTTTCTTGAAGGGGCTTCGAAGGCGCATTGGGAACCAGCACCCGAACCTGATGGCCCGATGCCCGCAGGTAGTGCGCCCAGCCCAGGGCGGAACCCACGGCGTCGCCGTCCGGATTCCAGTGGGTGGTGATGAGGATTTGGTGGGACCGCTGCCGAAGGGTCCTGAGTACGTCATGAAGCATGCCGTAAATTTCGTACTTTTGCGGCCGATTTTACGACCTCAATTACAACTTCTCATGAGCGCTACGAACCGCACATTTACGATGATCAAGCCCGACGCGGTGGCCAACGGCCACATCGGTGCCATTCTCAACCACATTAACAAGGCTGGATTCCGCATCGTTGCCATGAAGCTGACCCGCTTGAGCGTGGCCGAGGCTTCGGAATTCTACGGAATCCACCGCGAGCGTCCGTTCTTCGGCGAGCTCGTCGAGTACATGACCAGCGGACCCATCGTGGCCGCCATCCTTGAGAAGGACAACGCCGTAGCGGACTTCCGCACGGTAATCGGTGCCACCGACCCGGCCAAGGCCGACGAGGGCACGATCCGCAAGCTGTACGCCCAGTCCATCGCCGCCAACGCCGTACACGGCAGCGACAGCGACGAGAACGCCGCCATCGAGGGCGCGTTCTTCTTCAGCGGCCGCGAGCAGTTTTAATTTTTAACTGGACAGATCCGGTTCGATCCGGATTTAAACCGAAATCCCGCCCCGGCGGGATTTTTTATTTTAGAATGAGGTCGGTCAGCTCGAGTTCGTCGCGGAGTTCTTCGCGAAGGGCTTCGAGCAGGCGTTCGCGCTGGGCGCGGAGCTCGTGGCGCAACGAGTCGGAATTGAGGTAGGCCGTGACGACGCCGTCGGCGAAGGCCAATTTTCGGGTTTTCAGTTCGGCGGCGGATCCAAGTACGGACCGCCAGGCGCGCTGCACAAGGGCCAGCTGAAAGGCGGGCTTGTGCCGGTGGGGCGCGATGAGGCGGCTGAGGATGCCGTCGATTCCTTCTAAGTTCGGACGGGGCACGGTCAAGCGGGGCTTAAATCGTGAACCACCGACTCTTGGTCGACGGCTTTGAGCAGTACGGCGGTGCGTTCCGGATGGGTGTCGCTGACAAAGATTTGGCCAAAGCGCTGGTCGTTCACCATGCGGATTAATCCCTCAACCCGCTGGGCGTCGAGCTTGTCAAAGACGTCGTCCAAAAGCAAGATGGGCTTGCGGCCCAGCGTTTGGTGCAGTACCGAAAAGGCTGCGAGCTTTAGCGCAATCAGGAAGCTCTTTTGCTGGCCCTGCGAGCCGACGCGCTGCAGCGGGTGGCCGTGGAGCGTGAATTCGAGGTCTTCGCGGTGCGGACCAGCCGACGTAAACTGAAGGACGCGGTCTTTGGGCAAGCGCTCGGCCAGCACTTCGGCCATGCTTCGGTCAATAAGGACGCTGTCGTAGCGCAGAGCCACTTCTTCGGCCCCGCCCGAAATGGCCCGGTAGGCCTCTTGAAGCATGGGCGCAAACTGCGCGGCAAAGCGCTGGCGAGCAGCTACCACCACAGGCGCGTACTCGGCCAACTGCAGGTCGTAAAGTTCGAGCATGTCGGCCTGAAAATTCCGGTTGGCCGCAAAGTACTTGAGCAGGGCATTGCGCTGCTTGAGGGCGCGCTGGTAGGACTGAAGGGCATCGAGGTAACCCCGGTCGGACTGGGCGATGACGGCGTCCATGAACTTGCGGCGGGGTTCAGAGCCGCCGTGCAGCAGCTCGTGGTCGTCCGGACTGATCATCACCACGGGGAAGCGACCCAGGTGTTCTGAAATGCGGGGGTAGCTGGCGTCGTCGGCTTTAAACACTTTTTTTTCGCCGCGCTGCAGACCGCAGTAGACCGGAACGGTTCCGCCCTCGCCGCGAAAATCGCCCTGAACGACGAAGAACGGCGCGTCAAATTGGATGCAGTGCGCGTCGCTCGACTGAAAGTAGCTGCGGGTCATGCACAGCACGTGCACGGCGTCGAGCACGGAGGTCTTACCGGAACCGTTGGCCCCCACGAGGGCATTGAGCTTGGGCGAAAACGAAAATTCCGCTTGGGCGTGGTTTTTAAAGTGGACCAACTTCAGGTGTTCGAGTACGACATCTTGCATACTGCAAAAGTACCTAGGTATGCGCGGTTTGGCTATCTTTGCCGCCCTATGGCAAAAGACAGCAAAAACATCGACTTGGTCGAGCGCCCGATTGAAGCAGTGGAAGAGACCTTGAGCAAGGCCGAAAACTTGTTTCACCAGTACCAAAAGCAACTGACCTACGCCGCCGGAGCAATCGTTGCGGCAGTAGCCCTTGTATGGGGTTACCAAGAGTTCGTCGTAAAGCCCGCCGAAGAAGAGGCTCAGTTGGAGCTCTACGCCGCGCAGGACGTGTTTTCGCAGGACTCTCTGCGCCTGGCACTGAACGGAAACGCCGAATTCATGGGCTTTTTGGACATCGCCGACGAATATTCCGGCACCAAGGCCGGCAACCTGGCCAACTACTACGCCGGCATGTGCTACCTCGGCATGGGCCAATCGGAAGAGGCGATTGACTACCTCGAAGAGTTTGACGGCGACGGAACCTTTTTGGACATCGTAGCCACGGGAGCGATGGGCGACGCCTTCGCGGACCTCAACCAACCCGAGGAAGCTCAGGAGTTTTACGCCAAGGCTGCTGGGTACGACGCCAACGACTTTTTCACGCCCTTCTTTTTGGGTAAGGCCGCCCTGGCTGCGGAGGTTAACGAGGACTTTAGCGCTGCGCTGAAGTTCACCAAGCGCATCCGCGAGGAGTTTCCGACTTCAGCTGAGGGCGCCAATGCCGAGGCCCTGATCGCCTACTACGAAACCAAGCTCGCCGCCAAATAATGGCCACCGCCGAGCGCGGACCCCTTGACCTGAGCGCCGTTCCCTCTGCCAAGGGACGGCGTTTTGCGTTGGTAGTGAGTTCTTGGAATCCCGAAATCACCAACGCCCTGGCTGACGGTGCCGCGCGGGTTCTGGAGTTGCTCAAGGCCGACCGGGTGGACCGCTTTGAAGTGCCGGGCAGTTTTGAGTTGATTCACGGCTGTAAGGTCCACGCGGAATCGCTCGAGTACGACGCCGTGATCGCGGTGGGCTCCGTGGTCCGCGGTGAAACACCCCACTTTGACTTTGTGTGCCAGGGCGTGACCTACGGGATTGCCCGGCTGAACGCCACCGGCAAAACGCCGGTCATTTTTTGCGTCCTGACCGACGACACCTACCAGCAGTCCTTAGACCGCTGCGGGGGCCGCTTGGGCAACAAAGGCGAGGAAGCCGCCGTAGCCGCGGTGCAGATGGCGGCCTTTTAGGGCGCTGCAGTCATCCGGCAACTAGTTCCTTTTTTCACTCTTCCTGCGCGGGACGTGCTGCGCGCCGCGGGAAGTTCCGAACTTTGAACCCTATGAGTACGATTTTGGATTCGGCCGCCGTGGAGCGCGCCGAGCTTTGGCTCAACAGCCCCATCGACGCCGCCGACAAGGACGCCATTCGCCGACTGCGCGACGACGACCCCGCGGCGTTCAACGAAGCCTTTTACACCGAACTGGAATTCGGCACCGGCGGCCTGCGCGGACTGATGCG
Source organism: Bacteroidota bacterium (assembly GCA_041164105.1). Taxonomy (GTDB): domain Bacteria; phylum Bacteroidota; class Bacteroidia; order Flavobacteriales; family Schleiferiaceae; genus TMED14. The sequence continues at coordinate 14,302 of JBEAQA010000090.1, forward strand.
CCTGGGCAGCAACGGCATGAACCGCTACACGGTCGGCTTGGCGACCCAAGGACTGGCGAACTATGTGAACGCCGCAAGTCCGGCGCCTTCGGTGGCCATTGCCTACGATTCGCGCAACCAGTCGCCCGAATTTGCCCGAGTGGCCGCCGACGTGCTGACCGCCAACGGCGTGAACGTTTGGCTATTTGAGGCGCTGCGTCCAACCCCCGAGTTGAGTTTTGCAGTGCGCCTGCACGGCTGTACGGCCGGAATCGTCATCACGGCCTCGCACAACCCCAAGGAGTACAACGGCTACAAGGTGTACTGGAGCGACGGAGGGCAAATTGTTCCGCCCCAAGACAAGGAGCTTCTTGCCGCCGTGCGTTCGGTGACCCTTGCGGACGTCCGCTGGTCGGGCGGAACCGGCACCCTGCGCCCCCTCGGGCGCGAAACGGACGAAGCCTACCTTGGCGCGCTCGAGTCGCTTTCGCTGAACCGCCAGGGAAATTCCGCCCTAGGTATCGTCTTTACGGCCCTGCACGGCACGTCGATCACGCTGCTGCCCGAAGCCCTGCGGCGCTGGGGATTTGAAAAGGTGGACGTCCTGGAGGCGCAGGCGACGCCGGACGGAAACTTTCCGACGGTGCACTCGCCCAACCCCGAAGAATCGGCGGCCTTGGCGCTGGCCGTTGCGCGCGCCGAAGAACTGGGCTACGACTTTGTCGTCGGCTGCGACCCCGACAGCGACCGCGTGGGTATTGCCGTGCGCAACGACCAGGGCAACCTCGTGCTGCTCAACGGCAACCAGGCCGCGGCGGTGCTAATGGATTACGTCCTGAGCCAGCGGGTCGCCCAAGGAAGCCTTCCGGCCAAGCCCTTTGCGGCTTCGACGGTGGTAACCTCGCCCCTGCTGCTGCGGGTGGCCGAACACTACGGGGTTCCGGTCGCCGAAACGCTGACCGGCTTCAAGTGGATTGCCGAGCAAATTCGCCTTCGCGAGGGCCAGCAAACGTTTGTGGTCGGCGGCGAAGAAAGCTACGGCTACCTCGCCGGGGATTTTGTGCGCGACAAGGACGCGATTGGCTCGGCCTGCCTGCTTGCCGAGGCGGCGGCCTACCATGCATCGACCGGTTCCAGCTTTTACCATGCCCTGCTCGGGCTCTACGCGCGCCACGGCGTCCACCAGGACGAGTTGCTGAGCGTTACCAAGCCGGGCCGCAGCGGACTGGAAGAGATTCAGGGCATCATGACCCGGCTCCGCCAGGACTGCCCCAAGGAAGTCGCTGGCGTTGCGGTAGCGGCCGTGGTGGACTACCAGCTCAAGGTGCGCCGTTCCCTGACCGACGGCAGCGAAGCGCCCACGGGCTTGCCCGCGTCCAACGTGATTCAGCTCGTGATGGCCACCGGCGACCGGATTACGGCGCGCCCCAGCGGCACGGAACCCAAAATCAAGTACTACTTCAACGTGGTTGGTCCCCAGCTTGCGGGCAGCGACCTCGCCGGTTCGTACGGCCCGGTTCACGAAGAACTGGCCGCTCGGGTCGCCGCCTACCGCGATGCCCTTCGCCAGTACTAACTTGGCGAAATGAAAATACTGTTTGTGCTCCTTTTGGGCTTGGCGGCCTGGGTCGTCGTGGCGCAACCCCGCGCGGTGGACGGGCCGCGCGAAACGTGGTTCCACGCCGAAATCACCCTTCGACCCGCACAGGGTGGCCAACCCGCGTGGGTGCTTCCGTTTGATGTGGTGTCGGTGCAAAACCGAGGTGCCGCCCGCCCCGACCTGTACGTCGCCAACGGCGAGGAACGGCTGCGGCTGGCCTACGTGGGCGCTACGCCGGACGGGTTTGAGCGCTACGAGTTGCCCTACTTTCCGGGCGAATTGGTCTGGCGCCGTTCGGGCCGAATGCTCGACGGTTACTGGCTTCGCCCGGACCGCGGCGAGCAGTACCCGCTGGTGCTGACCCTGGGGCGCCGTCCGCGGTTTGCCTTGCCGAGCCCGCAGGGCGTTGAGCAACCGTTGGCCGACCGCTACGCGCTGCGCTTTCACCATCCCGACCAGCCCGCGAACGAGGGCAGTCCGGGAATTGCGGTGCTGCGCGAGGACGAGGACGGCGGCGTGACCGGAACCATTATGACGGAGTCCGGCGACTACCGGTATTTGGCGGGCAACCGACGCGGAAACCGGGTGCACCTCAGCACCTTCAACGGGGTGTTTGCCTACGTGTTCGAATTGGAGTTGCTCGAAGGCGGCGCGCTCCGCGGCCGCCAAATCCTCAGCGCTTCGCGCACCCAAGCCATCACCGGCAAGGCCGACCCCGAGGCCAAACTGGCCGATCCCACGACGCTGGCCGGCATGAAGCCGGGCGCGACGACCCTGACGTTCACGCTGCCCCACTACCAAACGGGTGCCCTGTTCCAGCCCGAGCTGGGGCGCCCGGCGGTCATCCAAATCATGGGTTCGTGGTGCCCGAACTGCGTGGACGAGAGCAACGCCTTTCGCCAGTTTCACGCGGCCTACCCGGACGTGCAGTTTTTTGGTTTGACGTTCGAGCGCACGGGCGAGCGCGAGCAAGCCTTTGCCGCCGTGGACAAGTTTGTGCGGGGCTTGGACCTGCGCTACCCCATTCTGTTCGCCGGCCGAGCGGAGCGCGGCGCCGTCGAGCGGGTGCTGGTCG
>JBEAQA010000091.1:0-3018 GCA_041164105.1 Bacteroidota bacterium
AATACCGCCTTTGCGTTGGGTTTGATGTACGCGGTCGACGCGGAACTTATTCCGGCCCACCCCGCCCTGTTTTTGGTGGCCCTGGCCTGGTCCGTCTACAGCTTGAATGCCCGCTTTGAGGTGGCCTCGCTCAAAGACTGCCCCATTTTATGGTCCGACCGTCGCTACCGGGTGGCGTGGGTTGCCGTTTCGCTCGCAGCATTTGCGTTTTGGGGATTGGCCGCGATGGCGGTTGCCGTACCTTTGCTGCCTGTAGTTTCTGCCCTCGAAAAACGCTTTTTATGAAATTCCGCGCTGAAATCAACGTGATGCCGCACAAGGCACTTCTGGACCCCCAAGGCAAGGCCGTGAGCCACAGCATGCCTTCGCTCGGCCTGTCTGAAATTGGCGGCGTGCGCATCGGCAAGCACATCACCCTCGAGGTCGAAGCAGCCAGCAAGGACGAAGCGCACGAAAAGGTGACATTGGCCTGCCAAAAGCTGCTCGCCAACCCCATTATGGAAAGCTTCGAGTTCGAGCTCTTCAATCAAGCCTAAAGCCATGGAATACCGCCGGTTAGGTCGCTCAGGCTTGCAGCTTAGCGAGCTGTCGTTCGGTACCTGGATCACCTTTGGGAACCAGATTCCCTACCCCACCGCCAAAGACCTTTTTGTCGCCGCCTACGACGCCGGCGTGAACTTTTTTGACAACGCCGAGGTGTACGCCCACGGCGAGTCCGAGCGCGTCATGGGCCGCATCCTCAGCGAGGTTGGTTGGTCCCGCGACAGCTACACGGTGTCGTCCAAGGTATTTTTTGGCGCCGGAGGCAAGCTTCCGACCCAGCGCGGACTGCACCGCAAGCACGTCGTCGAGGCCTGCCACCAGGCCTTGGAGCGCTTGCGCGTCGACTACCTCGACCTCTACTTCTGCCACCGTCCCGACAAGCAGACCCCCATCGAAGAAACAGTCTGGACGATGCACCAGCTGGTGATGCAGGGCAAAATCCTGTATTGGGGCACCTCCGAGTGGAGCGCCGAAGAAATCATGGACGCCCAGCGCGTCGCCGACCAGCACCACCTCATCGGTCCGACGATGGAGCAGCCGCAGTACAACCTGCTGCACCGCGAAAAAATGGAGTCGGAGTTCCTGCGCCTCTTTGACCGCATCGGCCTCGGAACCACGATTTGGTCGCCCCTAGCTTCAGGCATTTTGACCAACAAGTACCGCGACGGACTGCGCGACGATTTTCGCCTGAACCGCGACGAACTGGCCTGGCTTAAAGACCGTAACGTGGTCGACGAAAAACTTGCGGTCGCCGGCCGTTTGGCGGACCTCGCCGCCGAACTCGGCATCAGCCCGGCCCAAATGAGCATCGCGTGGTGCCTCAAAAACCCGCACGTTTCGACGGTAATGCTCGGCGCCACCCGCGTGGAGCAGCTGCGCGAAAACTTGGCCGCCGCCGACGCCGTGGCGCTGCTGACCCCCGAGGTCATGGACCGCATTGAGGGCATCGTGCAAAACAAGCCGGAGCTGGCGCCGTACTAGGCGATCCACCCTAGAGCCATTCGTTGGCTTACGTTTAATTGCGGCTTTACCATCCGTTGGAACCGACTGCGCGCTGCGCCCCGTCGGAGTTTTGGTTTGTTCCCCGCGGTGGGGAACGCTAACCATTAAACTTCCCAATTATGCGTACGCTTTTCTTGGCCGGCTCCGTGCTGGTCGCCTTCTCGGCTTCAGCCCAAAACTCGGACTATGTCGATGCCTTTATTAACGTGGACGAAGCGGCCATGATCCGCGCGGTCAATGCCCAAGGCCAAAGCCTGACGGACTTGACGTTTAATTTGACCGCTCCGGGTCAAGCGGGCGCACCGTTTGATCAGGTCGCTAGCCAAACCATGTACCTGCAGTACACCTCGGTCAAGGGCTCCGCGCCGGACGACCAGCGTCAAGTGTCGGTGGATGTCATTGGTGGGGATTTTCCGGCCGGAATCAGCCTTTCGCTGGCCGCCAACCCCGCGGGCACTGGTGCGACGGGCTCCGGCCACGAGGTCACCTTGGACAACAGCCAGCAGTCGGCCGTCCTGCTGACCGGTTTGGGCTCGGCCTACAGCGGAACTTCTGCCGGGCAGGGCATCCCCGTGACCTACGTGCTGAACTACGCCACCGAAAACCTGGACGCGTCCACTTCAGGCATGGTCTCGCTGCAGTTCACCATCAGCAACATTTAATGCTCCGTCGAGTCAAGGCCCCATTCCATTGGGTTTGGGGCCTTTTTATCCTCTTGCCCTCGGCCGCAGGTCAGGTTGTGGTGGTCAATGGACTCGGACACTTCCACTCGTGGGAGGCGCCCACGGTCGGCGAAATCGTCCTGATGAACCCCAGCAGCGACAGCCTTCGCGTGCTCATCTACCGCGACAGTTTGTGGGGACCGCAGCACCCCTGCAGGTCGCCAGCGAAGTTCTTCTGCCCGGCCAAAGCCGACGCAGCGTACCGTACACCTGGCTGGGCCGCGATTCCGCTAGCCAGGGCACGCGCTTGTTCGTCGTAAGCCAGCCTGAGCGGCCGACGCCGCACGCAACCACGGGGGCCTTTCAGGTCGAAGTCACGACCCGCTACGCCGTGGATCTGTACCGCGGCCGGATCACCGACGACTTGGACGTCTCGTGGACCGCCGACGGGGTGTGCGTAGCCAACTTAGGCGGTGATTTTTGGGCCGGAACCTGCTATTCGCTCAGCGGCCAAACCCGGGGGAACCACCGCATTGCCAGCGGCGTCCTGCGCCCCGGCGACGTGCGCATTTGGCCCGTACCCGAGCCGGCCGACGGCGTGTGGCTCGAACGCGTAGACGGCAGCATCGTGGCAAGCCTCAAGCCGTGAGTTTTGCGCTGTGGTGGGCCTTGACGACGCTTCCTGGCGGTATCTGGCCCAGCTTCGGATCCTCGGGCACCTACGGCGCCACGCAGTGGTGGATGCAGTCCGCGCCCGCCAAGTACGGCGGCCGGCCCCAAGTCAGCCTGCAGCGGCACGACTGGTCCCTGC
>JBEAQA010000092.1:0-3970 GCA_041164105.1 Bacteroidota bacterium
GGGAGGTGAATGGTGGTGGTCACGGTCAAAAGTTCGTCGTAGCGAAGCGGCTTTCGGTAGCGCAGGGACAGGTCCCGAACGGGAAGCATGATTCCGTCGTCTTCCAGGGCGGCATAGCGCAGTCCAAGGCTCCTTAATGCCTCGACCCGAGCGACTTCAAGGTAGGTTGGATAGACCCCATAGTACGCGTAGCCCATTTTGTCGGTCTCGGCGTACCGGACTCGGATATTGCATGTTGAAACAAACATTATTCTGAATATTTATTATTTGATTTTCAATTATTTAGAAAATATTTTCAAGCACTTAGCTTCACTTAGCCAAACAGGTACAACGGCAAAATTTTTTGAAAATCAATAGGTCTAAAATTTTTTTTCAACAGAATTAGTTGACAATTTCGCCATCCGAAACGGGGGTGCTACCCAGCTTGCAACCAAGCCATCACCCACCCCTCGATCGGCACCACAAATTACTAACCTAATCGCAACGATGGAGCGCACCGCAGAAGCCGTCTGGAGAAACTGTCTTTCGTACGTCCAGGACAACATTAGTCCTCAGGCGTACAAGACCTGGTTCTTGCCCATTCGGCCGGTCAAGCTTCAAGGCAAGGTTATTACGCTTCAGGTGCCGTCGAAGTTTGTCTACGAGTGGCTCGAAGCCCACTACGTGAAGCTCCTGAAATCCGCCATCACCAAGGAGATGGGCAGTGATGCACGTTTGGTTTACTCCATTGTGATGGACCAGGAGTCCGCCCACCTGGGAACGTCCAACATGGACATTCCTTCGGCCAACCGCGGTCCGATTGAGAACCCTCAAGTATCGCTACCGGCTCGGATTGGCGACGACGGCATTCGCAACCCGTTCGTGATTCCGGGCCTGAAAAAGGTCCACATCGAGTCCCAGCTCAACCCGAACTACAGCTTCGAGAACTTTATCGAAGGCGACTGCAACCGACTCGCCCGTTCGGCGGGCTACGCGGTGGCCCAAAAGCCCGGCGGAACGTCGTTCAACCCCTTGCTGCTCTACGGCGGCAACGGTCTGGGCAAGACCCATTTGGCGCACGCCATTGGCATTGAAATCAAAGATCGCTTTCCGGAGAAAACCGTGCTGTACGTCTCTGCGGAGCGCTTTACGCAGCAGTTCATCGACGCGATCCGCAACAACACCAAGAACGACTTCGTTCATTTCTATCAGCTCATCGACGTGCTGATCATGGACGACGTGCACTCGTTTGGCGGCAAAGAGAAGACGCAGGACGTATTCTTTGAAATCTTTAACCACCTTCACCAGCAAGGCAAGCAAATCATCCTGACCTCGGACCGTGCACCCGTAGACCTTCAGGGCATGGAACAGCGCTTGCTTTCGCGATTCAAGTGGGGTTTGTCGGCGGACTTGCAGCGTCCGGATCTGGAGACCCGCATGGCCATCCTTCGCCAAAAGCTGTACGCCGACGGCATTGACATGCCGGACGACGTGATTGAGTACCTGGCCTACTCAATTACGAACAACGTTCGCGAGCTTGAAGGTGCGCTGATTTCACTGCTGGCCCAGTCCTCGCTCAACCGCAAAAAGATTACGGTCGACCTGGCTAAGTCGATGATTGACAAGTTTGTCAAAAACACGACGCGCGAAGTTTCGATTGACTTTATTCAAAAGGTGGTCTGCGACTACTTTGATATGCCGATTGAGCTGCTGCGGAGCAAAACCCGCAAGCGCGAAATCGTTCAGGCCCGCCAGCTGACAATGTACTTTGCCAAGCAACTCACCAAGAATTCCTTGGCCACCATTGGCAGCCAAATTGGCAACAAAGACCACGCTACCGTGCTGCACGCGTGCCGTACGGTGTCGAACTTGACCGAGACCGACAAGCGGTTCCGCACCTACGTCGACGACATTCGCAAGAAGCTTACCCTGGCCTAATGAAGCCGCGCCGGGTGCTCATGGTGTGCCTCGGCAACATTTGCCGCTCGCCCGTGGCGCAAGGCATCTTCGAGGCCGAACTGCACCAACGCTTTGGATCCCAGCACGGATGGACGGTAGACAGTGCCGGCACCGTTGCCACGCACCAAGGTGAAGCCCCCGATCCCCGCTCTCAGGCCTCTGCTCGACGCGCGGGTGTGGACATTTCTGGACAGCAATCCCGTCCCCTGAGAAATTCCGATTTCGACGAATTTGACCACATTCTCGTGATGGACCGGTCGAACTATGCGGACGTCCTTTTGCGCGCCCCCGAGGCCGCTAAGTCAAAGGTGTCCATGATACTTGAAGCCAGTTTTCCGGGCGAAGGCCGCGAAGTGCCCGACCCCTACTGGGGCGGGGATCAGGGCTTTGAGCAGGTAGTTCAACTGCTGCAGCACGCCAGCCAAGATTGGATCGCACGATGGCAGGACTAGGAACGCTCTACTTGGTGCCCGTTCCGCTAGCGGAAGGCAGCCGAGGTCAGGACACTGAGCTCGCCCGACTCGTGGCCGAGCTGACCGAGTGGATTGTCGAAACGCCCAAAGTTGCCCGCGCCCAACTGCGCGCCCTGTATCCGGCGGTCGATCAGGACGGTTTGGTACTTCAGTCGTGGTCCAAGCACGGGGGCAATTCCGCCCGGGACCTGTTGCGGGCCTGCTTGGAAGGCCGGAGCATGGGCCTGATTTCGGACGCCGGGGCACCTGGAATGGCCGATCCCGGAGCCGATGTGGTGGCGGTTGCCCACGAACTGGGAATTACCGTGGTGCCCTGGCCCGGGCCGTCGTCGGTGCTGTTGGGACTCATGGCCAGCGGATTGGGCGGTCAGCAGTTCAGTTTTTACGGGTACCTGCCCCACGAAGCTGGGGCCCGCCGGAGCCAACTCGCCCGAATGGAACGGGAAGCCGCCCAAGGATCCAGCCATTGGTTCATCGAAACGCCGTACCGAAACGGCAAGCTCTTCGCGGAACTCTTGCAGGTGCTGCATCCGTCCACGAAGCTGTTTGTCGGGGTCAATTTGACCGCCCCAACGGAATGGTTGGCCACGCGCGCGGTGGCGGAATGGAAGCGGATCGGAATTCCGCCCCAGATTGCGGCTAAAGCCCCGGCTATTTGGGGAATTGGTCGGTAAAAAACGCTTCCAGCACTTCAAATACCGCGAACGGACGTTCCATGTGCGGAATGTGCCCGGCTCGTTCAATCACCGCTAAGCGGTTCCGCGGAAAATCACGCTGGACGGCGGCTGCGCCGGACCTCGGAAAAAGGGCGTCCTCGGCACCCCACAGCAGCAGCGTCGGAACTTGGTCCGTGCCGACCGCCGTTGCGCGCAGAACGGACGAGTCCCGTCGGACCGCATGAAGCATGGCCTCGCGCTGCGAAAGGTTGACGCTGTAGATGTTGTCCAAGACTTGCTGCTTCATAAAGTCCGGCACAAAGAAGGGATCGTGAACGCTCACGCTCATCATGGCGTCGTAGGTCGCAAGGTCCCGAGGCAGGAGTACTTCTTCGATGGGGCGACCCCAGCGGAATTCAAGGCTGTCGAGGTGGGCCACGTCGAAGTGGCGGTGGAGCGGATCGATCAGCACTAAGGCCTTGAGGTCCTCGGGGTGCGTGCTGGCGTACAGCGCACTGACCATGCCTCCGTAGCTGTGCCCCATGAGCGTAAACCGTGTGATTCCGTGCGCGTGAAGTGCGCTGTGAAGTACGTCCACTTGCTGCTGCACCGTGATCGCCGTATCCGGACTGGTACTTTGACCAAAGCCGAGCAGGTCCACGACCACGAGGTGTTTGCGGTCGGCAAACTTCCAAACGACGGGCTGCCACTGCACGCTGGGGTACGGGCCGAAGCCGTGAACTAAGACCAGCGTATCGCCACCCTGCCCTACCTGGGCCCAGTGCAGCGTGTCTTGACCGACCGGCGTACGTACGTACTGGGTGGGCCGGCGGCTGTAAAACCACGAGTCCTCGGCTTCGATGGCACGATCGACGCGGCAACTCACGAGGGAGGCGATAGCGA
>JBEAQA010000093.1:0-3007 GCA_041164105.1 Bacteroidota bacterium
TTCCACGAATCATTATTTTTTAAAATGCTTAAATTCAATAGATTAATTGAATCATCTTCAAGCTTTAAATTAATTTTTTGATCCGTATACCGGGCGTCAAGCACCAGGTTTTGGTAGGCCAGCGACAGCTCCGATTGCTCGGGCGCGACGGCGACTGAGGCGTGCACCACCCCCACCGCAGGGGCCTTGAGGTCCAGTTCCGCCGCGAGGCGCAATCCGTCCGCCCGAAGGCTTAAATGGGTTGCGCGCAGCGACGACGGTGCCACCAGCGTATCGCCCTCGACGGAGTTGGCCCAAAAATGCAGCGCCAAGGTATCGACGGCCAGTACCGTCGGGGATGCCGAGGTGTCCGTAGAGGTGGTCCAGGGCTCGAACCACTGCAACCACGATCCCGAGGGAATTCCCGTGACCGCTACCGAATCCAGCCGAAGTACGCGGGCTCGCGGACCTCCTTCGGACCAGCCCAGACCCATCAATTCGACCTGTCCGACGCGTACCCCTTCGCGGCCTCGGTGCACGTGCAGGCCGTTCAGTCGAATTCCGCGCAGCGAAACCCACTCCAGGGACGCAAATTCAATGCGCGCAGAATCTGCTAAGGGGTTGGCTGCCAAGTAATCTCGAACGTAGCCTTCGGCCGTTCGCGCCACCCAGGCCGGCCGAAACGCCAGGATTCCCAGCACCGCCAAAACCAAGCCCACAACCACTCCAGCTGCGATAAATCGGATTCGTAGTGCGGGGGTCGCCATGCTGCGAAGTTAGCGCCCTAATTTTGTGCCGTGAACAGGCGGGAACCATTGATTTTATCGGTCGAAAGCAGCTGCGACGACAGCGGAGCGGCCGTGCTCCGCGGCCGGCACGTGCTGTCGAACGTCGTGTACAGCCAAACCGTGCACGAGCAGTACGGCGGCGTAGTTCCCGAACTGGCTTCGCGGGCCCACAGCCAAACTGTGGTTCCGACCATTCAAGCGGCTCTGGCACAGGCCCAAGTGCGCTTTGAGGACCTGGACGCCGTGGCCGCCACCGAAGGCCCGGGCCTCTTGGGTTCGCTGCTCGTGGGGCACGGCACGGCCAAGGCCCTCGCCCAGTCGCTGAATAAACCGTTTATCGGCGTCCACCACATCCAGGCGCACGTGCTGGCCCACGGGCTGTACGAGGCCGGCGTTCAGGAGCATCCCCTCGACGGCTTTCCGTTCTTGGCGCTCGTCGTTTCGGGCGGCCACACCCAACTCTTTGACGTCCGCGGCCCCTTTGACTTTCGCCTTTTGGGCGGAACCCTTGACGACGCCGTCGGCGAGGCCTTCGACAAAGCGGCCAAAATGTTTGGACTCCCCTACCCAGGCGGCCCCGAAGTCGACCGCCGCGCCGAACTCGGCGACCCCGAGCGCTTTCGCTTCGCCCGAATGCAGACGCCTGGACTCGACTTTAGCTACAGCGGACTGAAAACGAGCATTTTGTACGCTTTAGCCAAAGAACAAAAGCTGCAGCCCGACACGCTTGAAGTGCACCTCAACGATTGGTGCGCGTCGGCCCGCCAGGCCCTGGTGCAGCCGCTGCTGGACCGCCTCGACCGCGCCCTGCAGCCCGAACACCGCTACGCCGTGCTGGCCGGCGGAGTTGCCGCAAACCGGCTCCTGCGCCGCGAGGCGCAAGCCTGGGCCGAGCAACGCGGGATTCCGATGGGAATTCCGCCACTGAGCTACGCCACGGACAACGCCGCGATGATTGGCGCCGTGGCCTACCACGCCTACCTCGAAGGGCGGTTCAGCCCGCTGGATCGGGCCGCCCAAGCACGACTTGAAGTACCTTTCGTCCATGATCAGCCCTAAGCGCACGCTGGGCCGGACGGAACGCATCGACGTTCCTGGAGCCCAATGGTCCGACGCCGAGGCCCGCATTGACAGCGGTGCCTACCACTGCGCCATTCACTGCCCTCGATTTGAACTCCGGGACGGCGAACTCTGGGCCTTTTGGGACCACGGCACCGTGACCCGCCACTGTGATTTTCGAAAGGTTTCGGTGAAGTCCAGCTTTGGCGACCTGCAAGAGCGCTATTTGGTACACTTGGAATTAAGTGTTTACGGCGAAGTAGTGCTCCAAGAATTCAGTCTTTCGGACCGTTCGCGCATGCGCCACCCCATCTTGCTCGGCCGAACCTTTTTAAAGCGCGGATTCGTCGTGGACGTCCGCCGCCGTAACGTATCCGCGAAGTACCTTTCCCGCCAAACTACCCCCCTGCCCAAATCATGAACCTCCTCATTTTATCGGCCAACCGAAACCTGTATTCCACGCGCCGGCTCGTTGAGGCGGCCGAATCCCGCGGCCACGTCGCCAAGGTCATGAACATCGGCCGGAGCTACGCCGTGCTGTCGGCCAACGAGCTGGACATTTACTACGGCGACCACCGCATTGAGGGGGTTGACGCGGTGATTCCGCGCATCGGCGCGTCGATCACCGACTACGGAGCCGCCATGCTCCGCCAGCTCGAAATGAAGCAGGTATTCACGCCGGTCAGCAGCCTCGCGCTGGTCCGTTCGCGCGACAAGCTCCGCGCCCTGCAAATTCTGGCGAAAGAAGGCGTGGCCATTCCGCGTACGGCCGTGGCGAAGCAACCTTCGGACGTCGACGCGCTCATCAAAGAGGTCGGCGGAGCTCCGCTGGTGGTCAAACTGCTCGAGGGCACGCAGGGCAAAGGGGTCGTTTTGGCGGAGTCCAAAACCGCCGCCCGCAGCGTAATCGAAGCGTTTTATTCTCTGGACGCCAACATTTTGGTGCAAGAATTCATCAAAGAGGCCAAGGGTGCGGACATCCGCGCCATCGTCGTCGGCGGACAGGTGGTCGCCGCCTACAAGCGCCAGGGCCGCGAGGGCGAGTTCCGCAGCAACCTGCACAGCGGCGGAAGCGGAATTCCGATTAAACTCAAAGCCAGCGAACGCGCCATGGCCGTGAAGGCCGCGAAAGCGCTCGGCCTCAAAGTAGCGGGCGTGGACATGCTGCAAAGTGCGCGCGG
>JBEAQA010000094.1:0-9342 GCA_041164105.1 Bacteroidota bacterium
CGGTGATGAAGGCCATGTCGACCTCGCTGCGCCCCGAAACCACGGTGCCGTCCACCGGAACCAGCTCGCCGTGGCGAATCCGAAGTACGTCGCCCACTTGGACTTCGGTGAGGGCCACGTAGACCTCGCGTCCGCCCGAAATCCGCAGCGCCGAAAACGGAAAAAAGCTCTGGTAGTCGCGGTCAAAATTCAGGTGCGTATAGGCCGAGGTTTGGAACCACCGCCCGACGAGCAAAAAGAACACCAGTCCCGCCAGCGAATCAAAGTATCCGGCGCCCTTCCCGCTGAGCATTTCGAACCAGGACTGGCCGGTCAAGGCTAGGATTCCGAGCGAAATCGGCACGTCCATGTTGGTAGTGCGCGACTTGAGGGCCGCCCACGCCGACTTGAAGTAGGTCTGGGCGCTGAACAGCACGAGCGGCAGCGACAGCGCCGCGGTAATCAGGCGCATCATGAGCGCCAAACCGGATTCCGCCTCGAGCCCCATGTACTCGGGAAAGGCGAACAGCATCGTATTGCCAAACACAAATCCGGCGACGCCCAACTCGAGCGTGGCGCGGCGGTCGCGCCGGGGCGACGCGGAATCTTGGGCCGAGGCCAAGCTCATGTCGGGCGGATACCCCATAAAGTCCAAGCGCTCGGCCAGCGTTGAAAGGCGGGTTTCGAGGGGATTGTAGCGGAGCTGGGCCTTTTTTTGGCTGAACTCCACGCGGACGTCGATCAACCCGGGTTCCACCGAGGGCCAGGTTTCGACGGCCTTGACGCACGAGGCGCAGTGCATCGTGGGCAGGTGCAGCTGCACCACCACCGTGCGTTCGGACTGGTGCCGGTACAAATGGGCGTACAGGGTCGCGTCGTCGAGCGCGGCGTAGGATTGGGTTTCCATGATGAGGTAAAATTCCGCCCGCCCCGTGACCAAAAACCATGACTTATGTCACTTTTTTCGTAACTTAAAGGGGCTACTTTTAATCCCGATAGAAACCCAAAACCCTATCACCATGGAATCCACCTGCGCCAACTGCCCGACCCGGCAAAAGACGGCGTTCCGCTTGCTCGACGGCGCGCAAGTCGAAACGCTCTGTGCCTTCAAGCGCCACGGCCACATTAAAAAGGGCGAAGAGCTCTTTACCGAAGGCCAAAACGTGCGCGGAATCTACTGCGTGCAGGACGGCCACTTCAAGCTTACGCGCCACAGCGCCTCGGGCCGCGAGACCATTGTGCGCTTTGCGTCGCCAGGGGATTTCATCGGGTACCGGGCCCTGCTGGCCAACGAGCCCATCAGTTTGTCTGCCGTGGCCATCCAGGACGCGCACGCCTGCTTCGTTCCGGCGGACGTCCTGCTCAACTTTCTCGAGGGCAACGGTCCGTTTTCGCTCGAACTGCTGCGCGCCACCTGCCACGAACTGTCGGAGGCCAACCAACTCTTGGCGTCGCTCGCGCAAAAAACGGTGAAGCAGCGCCTGGCCGAGGTGTTTTTGATGCTGCGCGCCAAGTTCAGCGAAGACGCCGAGGGCTGCATCGACATCGACCTCAAGCGCTCTGAAATGGCTGATCTGGTGGGCACGGCCACGGAATCCCTGATTCGCTTGCTCGCTCAATTTGAGCGCGACCAGCTGATTGCGCGCCGGGGCAAGCGGTTCCGCATCACCGAGCCCAAAAAGCTGGCGGTGCTCGCCGAGCTCGTCGACTAGACCCCGAAGATTTATTCGCTGATCGTCACTTCGGCAGTGCGGATGGCACTGGCATAGAAGTAGCCCAGGGCATAGTCGTTCTCGTCCCCCGAGCGGTAGATGTTGCCAATAATCGGCGCGGGGGGCGGGTCAAACAGTCCGCCAACCTGCAGCGTTTGCTCGCGCAGCAAGTTTAGGTAGCTGAACAGGCCCATGCTGATGCTGCCGAGCTCGACTTTGTACTTCACGCCAACCGAGTCGGGTCCGGCAATCTGAATGGGTGGAATCGACGGAGGCGTCGGAAACACAAATCCGTCGTTGAAGTCGTCGTTGAACACCGTCAAATCAAAGGTTTGGTTCTGCAGCGTGTCGTTTCTGAAAATCCGAACACGGTAGTGGTCGCCGCGCCCGGGGGCCTCGGACCAGTGAATAAACACGTAGCGGCCTTCTTGCTGAAACGGCGCCCGCGGCAAGTACTGCGAATAAATCGAGTCCGCCTCGTTGCAGCGGTTGAGGGCTTCGGGGGCCGAGGTCCAGGTTCCGCTCGGATAGCCTTCGCGCTCGGGAACCGTCACCTCCACCCGGTAGCTCCGGCCGACTTCGCCCTGAAAATCAGCCAGGTAGCGGCCGTTGCCGCGGTGCTGCAGCGTCGCCACCGCCACGCCGTCCTCGAGCAGCACCACTTGGGCGTCGGTGACCGGCACGTTCGGATCGGTATTCAGGTAGGGCACGCTCCACTTCACGTCCACTCGGGCGGAATCTCGGTCGGTCACCCGTCCGTTCACAATAAGGCGGGTTTCGCCGTCCGGCAGGTCCACCGTAATGATGTCCTGGCAGGCCGAAAGCGCGACGGCGGCGGCAAACAAAAGGGCAAAGCGGCGCATCATCAGAACGAAAAGTTGTAGGTGAAAAAGGGCACCGCCGAACCAAAAATGCTCAGGCGGTAGGCGTTGACGTTGGTCGGGTTTTCAAAATCGGCCCGAAAGAAAATGCTGTAGGGGTTGCGCCGTCCGTAGGCGTTGTACACCCCAAAGTTCCAGCTGCCGCGCTTTCCGACGCTGCGCGTGATCGACACGTCCAGGCGGTGCGTGGCCGGAGTCCGGGCGCCGTTGCGGTTGGTGTAGACGGGGTAAAAAATCCCCTCGAACTCGCCGCGGGCGTCGGGGTAGGTGATGGGGCGTCCGGATTGGTAAATCCAGGTTCCGCCCACGTCCCATTTTTTGGTGGCGGCCCATGTCAGCACCACACTGACGTCGTGCAGCTTGTCGTAGTTGGCGGGGTACCAATCGCCGTTGTTGATGCGGGTCGTGCGGGTCGGACCGTCGATCATGCGTTCGGTGCGCCCCAGCGTGTAGCCCACCCAGCCCGTCAGCTTGCCCGTCTTTTTCTCGAGCAGCACCTCGGCCCCGTAGGCCCGGCCGCTGCCGGTCAGCAGCTCCGTTTCGATGTCGTCCGTAAAGACCAAGTCCGCTCCGTCGCGGTAGTCTACGAGGTTCTGAAACTGCTTGGCGTAGGCCTCCACGGTCAGGCGGATTCCGTTGTCTTCGCGAAAGTTTCGCACGGCCGCCACCGCCACCTGGTCCACCGTGGCGGGGTTGATGTAGGTTCCGGCCGGGCGCCAGACGTTGACCGGCGTGGCCGTCGTGTTGTTCGAAATCAGGTGGATGTACTGGCGCGAGCGGTTGTAGCTGGCCTTGAGCGAAGCCTTTGGCCCCAGCACGTAGTTCAGGGCGACGCGGGGTTCCAGACCCTGGGGGCCGAGAAAGGTCTTGACCACTTCGCCGCGGGCAAACACCGTGGTGTCGACGATGCTCGTGGTCGTGGGGTAGCGCGGGTCGGCGTACTGGTAGACGGTGCGCGGCCCGAGGTTGGCAAACCCGCTGTAGCGCAGGCCTACGGTGGCGCTCAGGCGCTCGGTCAGCTTCCAGTCGTCGCTGAAGTACAGCGCAGACTCGTTGGCGTATTCCTTGCTCAGCGCGATGTCAAAGGCACCCGTGATTTGGCCCGGAGAAAACACGTAGTAGGTGTTCTGCACCCCCCAATCCAGCTTGTGCCGCGCGTTGGCGTAGTACGTCCAGCCCAGATTGGTGACGGTGTTCTGAATGCGCGAATCGAGTTTGAACGAGGGCACGGCGTCCTCGGGCGTTCCGAGCGAGTAGGTGTAGTCGGAATACACCGCCGTGGCGTTGAAAAACAACTTGGAATTCACGCTGCGGTTCCAGCGGAGGGTCGACGTCCAGTTGCCCCAGCCAAAGTCAAACAGGTCCTGGGCGCCGAACTGGTCGCGGCCAAAGTACATGCTCGCAAAGACGCGGTCCTTGTCGCTGAGCGTGGCGTTCACCTTGGCGTTGACGTCGTAGAAGTAAATCGTGGTGTTCTGCAGTTCGAGGTTGCCCGTAAACGGCAAAAACAAATCGAAGTAGGACCGCCGGCCGCTGACCATAAAGCTGGCCTTGCGCTTGACCAGCGGGCCTTCGACCGTGAGCCGGCTGCTCAGCAGGCCGATTCCGCCTTGGGCCGCAAAGCGCTCGCTGTTGCCCTCTTTTTGGCGCACGTCGAGCACGCTCGAGAGGCGCCCGCCGTAGTTGGACGGCATTCCGCCCTTGTACAGCGTCACGTCGCGCACGGCGTCGGCGTTAAAAATGCTGAAAAAACCAAAGAGGTGCGACGACGAGTACACCGGAGCCTCGTCCAGCAAAATCAGGTTTTGGTCGGCGTTGCCGCCGCGGACGTTGAATCCGCTCGAGGCCTCGCCCACGGTGCTCACCCCGGGCAGCAAGGTCAGCGTGCGCACAATGTCGGTTTCGCCCAGCAGCTGCGGAATTTTTTTAATCTCCTTGCTCGACAGGTTGCTGACCGACATCTCGGTGGTTTTGACGTTGTTGTCCAGCTTTTGGCCCTGAACCGCCACCTCGCCCAGCTCGTAGGCCGCTTCGTTGAGGCGGAACGCGACTTTTACCGCGTCCTTGCCCGGCTTGATCGCCTGGCTGGCGACGGTGTATCCGAGCAGTTGCGCCTTAAGGGTTCCGCCTTCGGCCGGAACCGTTAAGCTGAACAGTCCGTAGGTGTTGGTGACGATGTTGGTTTTTTTCGAGGCGGATTCCCACGAAACCACCACGCCCGGCAGCGATTCGCCGTTGGCCGCGTCGACCACCGAGCCGCTGATGCTCCGCGTTTGCGCGGCGAGGGCCAGCGGGAGCCCCAATAGAACGAGTAGGTAGCGATTCACAGCAGTACGAGCGCCTTTGTGCGGCGACGCCCCAAAAGGTCAAACACCGTGCCGAGCCAAAGGTTCCGCCAATTTGGCCGACGGGCGAAATTCCGCGCCGAATTCCGCGCCGATGCCGGCCCTGCGGCACGAATTGTGTACTTTCGGGACCATGCTCGCTCTACTGCGCATTCCTTTTATGAAACGCAACTTGAAATACACGCTTCCCGCGCTGCTTTTGGTGGCGGGGGCGGCCTTCGGATTCCGCTACGTCCAATCGGCGAACACCGAAAAGGAATCGCTGATTATGCGGCTCGTCGCCGAAGCGCTGCAGGGCGTGCACTACCAGCCGCGCGAAATCAACGACGCGTTTAGCGAGGACGTGTTCACGGCCTACCTCGACCTGCTCGACGGCGAGAAGCGCTTTTTTTACCAGTCCGACTACGACCGCTTGGCCAAGCACCGCCAAAAGCTGGACGACTACTTTTTGTCGGGCGACCTGACGTTTTTTGAGACCAGTTCCGCTCTTTGGAACCAGCGCCGCGCCGAAGCCCGCCGCCGCTACACTCGGTTGCTGGCCAAACCGCTGGATTACAGCCGCGTACGCACCCTAGAGACCGACGCCGAAAAGCGCGCCTACCCCAAGGATTCCGCGGCCATGGACGCCTTTTGGGCCGACTACCTGACGTCGCGCGTGCTCGACCGATTGTACGACCGGGCCTACGAAAAAAAGGACAGTGTGAACGCCGCGTTTTTGCCGGGCCACGCGGACTTTGCGGCCAACGAGGCCGAGGCCCGCGCCAAGGAGCTCGAGATCCACAACGAGTGGTTTGACGGCCTGGAATCCCTCGAGCGCGCCGACGACTTTGGCTACTACCTCAACGCCTACGCGGCGGCCTTTGATCCGCACACCTCGTACTTTCCGCCCCAGCAGCAAGAGGCCTTTGAAATCGAAATGACCGGCCAGCTCGAGGGCATCGGCGCCCAGCTGCAGCAAGACGGTGAATTCGTGACCATTGCCAGCATCGTGACCGGCAGCGCCTGCTGGCGCCAGGGCGAACTTGAGGTGGGCGACAAGCTCCTCAAGGTGGCCCAAGGCTCGGCCGAACCCGAGGACGTGGTCGGCATGCGCGTCAACAAGGTGGTTACCAAGGTTCGCGGCAAAAAGGGCACCGAAGTCCGCCTCACGGTGCGCAAAAAGGACGGAACCGAAAAGGTCATCCCCATCGTGCGCGACATCGTCGAAATGGAAGCCACGTTTGCCCGCAGCGCCCTGCTCGGCGACGGCATTGGCTACATCCGCCTTCCCAAGTTCTACGTGGATTTCTTTGACGAAAGCAACCGCGAGTGCGCCGAGGACGTGCGCAACGAGCTCCGGGCCCTCAAGGCGGCCGGCGCGCGCGGAATCATCTTTGACCTTCGCGGCAACGGCGGTGGATCCTTGCCCGCCGCGGTGGGCATCGCCGGACACTTCATCGATCAGGGCCCCGTGGTCCAAGTCAAGACCCAAGGCCAGCGCGTGCGTTCGTACGACGACCCCGCGCCCGGGGTGGAGTGGGACGGTCCGCTCGTCGTGCTCGTCGACGAGTCCACCGCCTCAGCCTCGGAGATCGTGGCCGCCGCCCTGCAGGACTACGGCCGCGCCATCATCGTCGGCACCCGCCAAACCTTTGGCAAGGGCACCGTGCAAAACATGATGGATTTTGACCGCGCCGCCGGGCCGTTCTATTCGAAGTACCAGCCCCTCGGCGCCTTTAAACTCACCATCCAGAAGTACTACCGGGTCAACGGCGGAACCACCCAGCTCGACGGCGTGCGCAGCGACGTGGTGATTCCCGACGCCTTTCAGCACGTGGCCTACGGTGAGCGCGAGCTCGACTTTGCCCTCGCGGCCGACCGCATTCCGGCGGCGAAATTCCGCGCCGTCGAAGCGTCGCCCAAGCAGGCTGCAGCCATTGCCGCCGCGCAGGCCCGGGTGAACGCCAACCCGGAATTTATCCGCATCAACGAGTACTCCAACTACCTGAGCGCCCAAGAGAAGCTCACGGGCCTTCCGCTCAATTGGGAGCATTTTGTGGCCGACCGCCAAGCCGACGAGGCCGCCCTCAAGCGCTTTGACCGCGAGGGTCCCCGCACCGACACCACGGTGGCCGTCATGATTACTTCGGGCAAGCCTGAAAAGGCCGAAGAAGACCGCCGCTGGCTGCGTGCCCTGCGCCGCGACCCGACGGTCGTAGAATCCATGCGCCTCCTCACGGACCTGCAATGAGCCTGCGCGCCACGCTGACCGCGCTGTGGCGCCATCCCCTGGGCCGCCTGGGAACCGTGGTGCTGGCCGCCTGGATCCTGTTGGCCGTGTTTGCGTACGCGATCAGTGCGGATCCAAGCCCTTGGGCGAACGCCATGAATTTGGGCGAGCGGGCGCAGGCGCCCGGCTACACTTCGGCGGACGGAATTCGCCATTGGCTCGGAACCGACCGCTACGGCCGCGACGTCACCGGCCGGCTGCTGCTTGGGGGGCGGGTGTCGCTTTCGGTCGGATTTATTGCGGTCGGAATCGCCATGCTCGTCGGCATTCCCGTCGGAGCCTGGGCCGGCTACTACGGCGGCCGGGTAGACGCCGCCTTGTCGGCCCTCATTCAGGTCTTTTGGAGCATTCCGTCGCTCCTCATGGTCATGGCGCTCAGCTTCGTCCTCGGAAAGGGCTTTTGGCAGGTCTTTGTGGCGGTAGGCTTAACCTCGTGGGTCGAAGTCGCCCGCCTTGTCCGCGGCCAGGTCATTGCTTGGAAGCCCGCGGAATTTGTCCAAGCCGCTCGAGTGCTTGGCTACCCCGACCGCCGCATCCTCTGGAAGCACATCATGCCTCAGGCTGTGGCGCCGCTCATCGTGCTGGCGGCCAGCCAATTTGCCAGCGCCATCTTGCTCGAATCGGGCCTTTCCTTTCTCGGCCTCGGAGCCCAGCCCCCCATGCCCTCGTGGGGCGGAATGATCCGCGACCACTACGCCTACCTGCTCACCGGACAGGCCCACCTCGCACTGATTCCGGGCGCCGCCTTGGCCACCCTGGTCTTGGCCTTTCAGGTCCTCGGAACCGCCCTGCGCGACGTCCTCGACGTGCGCAAATGACGCACAACTAGTTGCGAGCAACAAAAAAGGACGACCCCTTCGAGTCGTCCTTCGTCATTTTTCGGAATGCTAAGATCAGAACGGCAAATCGTCGTCGTCGCTCGAGCTGTCAAAGCCCGGAGCCGGCTGCGAAGCCGCACGAGCAATCGGATCGCCGCCGCCAAAGTTTCCGCCTTGGTTGCGCTGGCCACCGCCACCGCCGCCGTAGTTGCCACGGTCCCCACGGTCACCGCCGTAGTTGCCGCCGCGGTCACCACCGCGATCTCCGCGGGGAGCACCGCCGCCTTCGCTGCCGTCGGCCGGAGCAATGCGCCAGCCCTGGATGCTCACAAAGTACTTGGTTTCGCCGTCGCGGTTCGTCCACTCGCGGCCGCGGATGTTGATGGACACGACCACCTTGTCGCCCTCGCGGTAGCGCGACGGAATGTCAGCACGATCTTGCGTGAACTCGCACAGAACCACTTGCGGGTAGTTTTCGTCGGTTTCGATCACCACTTCGCGCTTGCGAAACGTGGGGCTAACCTGCTGCGTGTCAAAAAGTTTTTTAATGGTTCCGGTAAGTTCCATGGAATTGAGTAAGAGAAATTAGTAAGGGGGGTTATTCTTCGTCCGTATGGTGGGTGTTCAATCGGTCTACAAGCAGCGTCTTCCATGCTTTGCGCACTTTGCCCTTGTCGAGCTGCTCTTTGGCATACGTGTGCAAGGCCTCGCGGCGTTCAATAGGGTCGGCATACTGCCTAAAGATAGCTTGAATCCGGTGGTGCGCAACAAACTCTTCTACTTCACTTTGCAGCGGTAAGAGCTCCACGTTTCCGAGCTTTCCGAGGTCGTTTCCGGTGAGCACGGTGGACAGGCGAACACTTCGCGGCAGGGCGTCCACGCCGATGCCTTTGGTCGCCAGCGGTTTTTCGACTTCAAAAAGGGCGTCGCCGTGGGCGCGCACGTACCAATCGCCGCCAAGTCGACCGACCAGGTCCAGGCGGTCTTGGTCGAGGCGGCCGTCCTCGTCCAGTACCGCGCTGTCAATGTGAATAGCCAGCACTTCGCAAATCACCAAATTGCCGGCACCCGGGCCGTCGCCAAGGGCGACCACTTCGTTGACGCGGCATTCCAGCGCTACCGGGGCTTCGGCCACTCGGGGCGGAGCCACCTGCGAACTCGCTACCTGCGTAAATCCGGCTTTGACAAATTCGTTTACGCCGCGCTCGTATTCCGTGCTCGACAGACTGGTTTGTTCTACCATCGCGTGGCTCACTGCGTGAATCACCACCTCGGGAACCTCAAGCACATTGTTCAGCGTGTCTTTGGTCGAATTGTCGCGCACGCGGCGGGCCGGCG
>JBEAQA010000095.1:0-3129 GCA_041164105.1 Bacteroidota bacterium
GTTCCGCCGGAACGTACACCACCAAATTCAGCAATTCGCCGCCGCGGGGCATCATAATTCGAGGGGCTACCAAGCCCAAGCGCTGGGCCAGCGAAAAACTCACGCCGCCCTGAATGCTGTCCCAATTGGTGTGGCCGGCGTACAGCGCCACGTTGTGCTTCAAGGCCAAGGCGACGGTCCGCTCCACGGCGGTAGCCCCCGTCAAGCGTTTTAAACCCTTAAAAACGATGGGGTGATGGCTCAGCACCACATTGCATCCGCGCGCTACGGCCTCGTGAACCACCGCCTCGTCCGCGTCCAGACAGCACAGCACTCCGGTAACGGTCCACGAGCGCTGGCCTACCAGCAAACCCGAATTGTCGTAGTCCTCCTGAAAACGAAGCGGCGCCCGCTGCTCCAACCATCCGCATAAATCTCCAACCGTCATGCTGCAAAGAAACAAAAAAGGCCGCCCCTTCGGGCGGCCTTCGCACATTTGGTCAGCGCGGATTACTCCTTGCCTTCCATTTCTTCTTTAAGGCGAGCCAAGCTGTCGAGGTCACCCAGGGTGGCCTTTTCTACTTGAGCATTGATCGACTGTACCGTCGTCTTTGCACCAGCGCCCTTGGCGCCTTTCTTGCCTTTTCCGCCTTCAGCGCCTTCTTCGATCGCGCCACCCTTAAATGACTGGGTGTGCGAAACCAAAATGCGGCGTGAATCGCGGTTAAACTCAATTACGCGGAACTCCAGCTCCTCACCTACGGCGATGCTTGAGTTGTCTTCTTTCGAAGCGTGGCGCGGCGGGCAGTAGGCCTCAATCTCTTGGTTCGGGAACCAAATGTTGAATCCTTTGTCGGCCGTCGACTTCACGGTACCCGTGTGGCTGCTGCCTACGGCAAACACATCCTCAAGGTTGTCCCATGGGTTGTCGGCAACCTGCTTGTGGCCGAGGCTCAAGCGGCGGTTGTCCACGTCGATGTCCAGAACTTTAACTTCCAGCTCCGCACCTACCGAGGTGAACTCGCTCGGGTGCTTCACCTTCTTCAACCACGAAAGGTCGCTGATGTGAATCAATCCGTCGATGCCTTCCTCAAGCTCTACGAATACGCCAAAGTTGGTGAAGTTGCGAACCTTGCCGGTGTGCACTGATCCAACCGGGTACTTGGCCGTGATGCTCGCCCAGGGATCCGGAGTGAGCTGCTTGATACCGAGCGACATCTTGCGCTCTTCGCGGTCGATCGAAAGCACTGAAGCCTGTACTTCGTCGCCCACCTTGAAGAAGTCTTGGGCTGAACGAAGGTGCGAACCCCAGCTCATTTCAGATACGTGAACCAGACCTTCTACGCCCGGAGCAACTTCGATGAACGCACCGTAGTCGGCGAGAACCACCACTTTACCTTTGATCGTGTCGCCGGCTTGAATGCTGGCGTCGAGGGCCTCCCACGGGTGGGCAGAAAGCTGCTTAAGACCAAGCTGGATGCGCGTTTTGGCTTCGTCGAAGTCCAAAATAACGACGTTGAGCTTCTGGTCGAGCTCGACCACCTCGGACGGGTGGTTGATGCGGCTCCACGAAAGGTCGGTGATGTGCACCAATCCGTCCACGCCACCAAGGTCGATGAATACGCCGTAGCTCGTGATGTTCTTGACCACACCCTCGAGGACTTGACCCTTTTCGAGCTGGCCAATGATCTTGCGCTTCTGCTCTTCGAGGTCGGCCTCGATAAGGGCTTTGTGCGAAACCACCACGTTCTTGAACTCGTGGTTGATCTTGACGATCTTGAATTCCATGGTCTTGTCGACGTAGATGTCGTAGTCGCGAATCGGCTTGACGTCGATTTGCGAGCCCGGCAGGAACGCCTCGAGGCCGAACACGTCGACGATCATACCGCCCTTCGTGCGGGCCTTCACGTAACCTTGTACAATTTCTTCAGCTTCGAAGGCCTCGTTGACGCGGTCCCAAGCCTTGATCGAGCGGGCTTTGCGGTGCGAAAGCACGAGCTGTCCCAGCTTGTCTTCTTGCTTGTCCACGAGGACTTCAACCACGTCACCTACTTTGAGGTCCGGGTTGTAGCGGAATTCGTTCAGCGAAACGACGCCTTCCGACTTCGACGAAATGTCAATGATGGCGTCGCGGTCCGTCAACTGAACGACGATACCGTTGACCACTTGGTGCTCTACCGACGTAACCAGGGTGGCTTCGTACAGCTGCTCGAGGGCTTTGTGCTCCTCACTGCGGCTACCGTATCCGGTTTCGTAGGCGTTCCAATCAAATGCGACTTCCTCCTCTTCGGGCTCGAGTACGAGCTCCAATTCGTCTTCGTCTGAACCGTCCTCCACGGCTTCAACCGCGGCGGCTACTTCAGCAACTTCAACTTCGGGGGTGGCGGCAGCCTCGGCTGCTTGTTCTTGGATTTGACCCTCCAATTCGGGGTTTAGCTCTTCAGACATGAGCTTAAGGTCTTGTATCTGGCGCTCGGAAAGGACTGCGGCGCTGCGCCTAGAGACGTTAGGTATAAATTCCCAAATTGGCGTCCTTTCGCAATGCGTACCAAAATGGGACCGCAAAGGTAATTAAAATAGCCGCACAATCAGCCCGTTACTAACGAAAAAAGCCCCGACATCGTCGGGGCTTCTTGCTGGTGTCTACGCTTACGCGTTGAACTTTTTCTTCAGGAGTTCCGTCGTGGTCGAACCGGGGCGCTCAATGGGCATCGCCAAGGCGCGGTCCCAAATCAAGTTGGCCAGTACGCCCAAGGCGCGCGAAACGCCAAACAGCACCGTGTAAAAATCGTACTCGACCATACCGTAATGCATCAGCAGCTGGCCGCTGTGTGCATCGACGTTGGGGTACGGATTCTTCACTTTACCGGTGGCCTCGAGAATTCCGGGAACCACCTCAAAAATGTTCGAAATAACCTTGAAGAGTGGATCTTCGGGCATGTGCTTCTGCGCAAACTCGCGCTGGGCCATGTACCGCGGATCCGTCTTGCGGAGCACCGCGTGACCAAATCCCGGAACAACCTTTCCGCCCTTCAGCGTATCGTGCACGTACTGGGCAATTTGATCCTTGCTTGGCGTTTCCGTGCCCAATGACTCGAGCATTTCAAGCGTCCACTTAATGACCTCTTGGTTCGCCAAGCCGTGCAGCGG
>JBEAQA010000096.1:0-7346 GCA_041164105.1 Bacteroidota bacterium
GGTGCTGGGCGGAAAAAGCCCCAAGCGGTAATCGTCGCCGCCGGAGTTCGCGGTTAACTGACTTAGCCAAACGAAAAACGGCCCGGGTTTCCCCGGGCCGTTCGTCGTTAGGAGCCGTACTCGCTTAGAGCAGCGACACCTTGAAGGTCTTCACGTCGGCACCCTTGGCCACGCGCACCATGTAGAGGCCGCGGTCGAGGTTACCTACGAATACCGGTACGTTAGCACCTGCGCGAACCAACTCGCTCTTCACCACCTTGCCGGTAAGGTCAAGAACTTCGACTTGGTACTGGCCGGTCAGCATGCCGAACGATACGTTCACGTAGTCCGTAGCGGGGTTCGGAGCCAGCGCCAGCTCAGCCAGCGGGTTCTCGTCCACGCTCAGCATGCACGAAGCCGCTGAAGAGGCCGGACAGTAGATCGAACGCACCCAAATGTTGTTGAAGGCAAGTGAGTTGCTGTAGCCCGAGTACCAACCTGGGGTCGGAGCGTTCGGCAAGTAGAAGTAACCTGATCCGGCAAGCTTACCAAAGGTTTGGTCGTTGCGGATGGCCAAGTAGTTGGCACCTTGGTTGTCGTACTGCGTTACGTTGAAGAAGAACGCGCCGTCGGCCAGGTCAAGCTCGACACCGCGGCCCGTGGTTGGGTCGGTGAAGTCGTAGCGAACAAAGCCCTGAGCTACGTCCGCAGCCGTTACCACGTGCTGTCCGTAGGCCACCAACTTGTTGGGGTCAAAACCGTTGGTTCCGAAGGCTGAAGAGTCGTACACGCCCAGCTCGAGGATACCGCCAGCAACCGTGTTTGAAGACACGTACACCTTAGCGCCGAAGAGCAGTTCGTCGTCGACGAGGTCAATACGGTTAGCCGTTTGGAAGCCGTCTCCGTGGTAGGTTGAGGTCGAAGCACCGATGCTGTTGTCCCACGAGCCGAAGTCGAGCGACATCGTAGAGTCGGTCACGGCCAAGGCCAAGGTGTCTGAGGTAACTACGGTTGAGTCCGACATCACGTTGTAGGTGAAACCGTACACGCCTTCAGCAGACGGAGTCCACGCCGAAGCGTAGGTATTCAGGTCGTTCCATGAAGCCGTATCGCCAGCAGGAAGTGAAGAGATCACCGGAGAGTTGATGGTTTGAACCACGCCCGCGTTGGTGAAGATCTTCATTTGCAGCTTCACGTTGTTCTGGGCCATGGTGCCTGAGTTGTACACGTTGGCGTCGAAGGCCACGGGACGTGCTTGCTTGAGGGTCTGGTGACCTTGGCGAGCTCCGTCTTGACCGGCACCAAATACGATGTCTTGAGCCGGAGCGCCGTTGTTGTCCGTGAAGGCCATACGGTGCTTGGGCGTCGAGTTGATTTGGATGTCGTCGATCTGCCAGAAGTAGTAGTCGCCGTCAAAGCGGAAGCGAATCTTCACCGAATCCTGACCGCCGATGTACGAACCTACGTTGACCACCACGACGTCGTTGGCCGGCGTCGCGCTGTTTACGGCGATGTTGGCGTTCAACGTAATGTTGCCGAACCACGTAGTTCCGCCGTCGGTCGAAAAGTCGAGGTAGGTGGCCGGAACCGACTGCACGCCACCCGGACCCGCAAAGCGGCGGTAGTACTGCGTGAAGATGAGGTCAGCAGCCGTGTACTGCGTGAGGTCGATCATCGACGTCTCGAGGTGCGCCATGTGCGGGGCACAGGCCAAAACTGCGATACCTGAAGCGGCACAGAAGTTACCCGCCGTACCGGCGTTGTCGAGGAAGTCGGAGTCAAATACCACGAAACCGTTCGACTTGGTCGCCGAGTTGATCGACGTGTAGTTGGGGTTGGTCACCAAACCGGAGTAGGCGCCGCGCGAACCCACCGTGGTGTTGGGCGTGGTGGTAGCACCGCGGTATTCCCAAACGGCGTCGGGATCAGCTACCGACT
This sequence comes from Bacteroidota bacterium, assembly GCA_041164105.1. Lineage (GTDB taxonomy): Bacteria > Bacteroidota > Bacteroidia > Flavobacteriales > Schleiferiaceae > TMED14. Next base: position 1,918 of record JBEAQA010000096.1, read on the forward strand.
GGGCGGTACCGTAGTTCATCCACGTAGCGGGGATTCCGTTCGCGAAATCTTCGGACCAAACTACCGTCTCCGGCGAGTATTGGGCTGAAAGTTCCGCCGGAGAAAGGTGGCGAACTGGGGCGTCGTCGATCATGCGCGGAAGCGGCATGGTACGCTCGGACACCTGAGCAAAAGCGGCTGTTGAAAGCGCTGCTGCAATAAGAGAAAGCGTAGTTTTTTTCATTGAATTCACGTGTTGGCGTTGAAGAATCTCAAACTTACGACAGAAATCGATTCAAAAATTAAGATTGGTAGGACTCGATGGGGGCGCAGGTGCACACGAGGTTGCGGTCGCCGTAGGCGTCGTCCACGCGGCGAACCGCCGGCCACACCTTGTTTTCGAGCGAATCCGGCATCGGGTAGCCCGCTTGCTGGCGGCTGTAGGGCAGCGTCCATTCCTCGGCCACGAGCATGGCCTGGGTGTGGGGCGCGTTTTTCAGCGGGTTGTTGTGCGCGTCGGCACGTCCGGCCGCAATATCCATCGCCTCAGCGTGGATGGCCAGCATGGCGTCGCAGAAGCGGTCCAGCTCGGCTTTGGATTCCGACTCGGTCGGCTCGATCATGAGGGTTCCGCCCACCGGGAAGCTCACCGTAGGAGCGTGGTAGCCAAAGTCCATGAGGCGCTTGGCGATGTCGGTCACCTCAACGCCGGTGTCGCGCTTGAGGGGGCGGCAGTCCAGGATCATTTCGTGCGCTGCGCGGCCGTTTTCGCCCGTGTACAGAATTGGGAAGGCTGCCTCGAGGCGGTACTTCATGTAGTTCGCGTTGAGGATGGCCATCTTGGTGCTGTTGGTGAGGCCTTCGCCGCCGAGCATCTTAATGTATCCGTACGAAATCAGGGTAACAAGCGCACTGCCGTAGGGCGCCGCCGAAACGGGGCCGATGGCTTGGGTTCCGCCGCAGGCAACCACGGGGTGGCCCATCAAAAACGGCGCAAGGTGGCTGGCCACGCAAATCGGGCCCACGCCGGGACCGCCGCCGCCGTGCGGAATCGCAAACGTCTTGTGCAGGTTCAGGTGGCAGACGTCGGCGCCGATCATTCCGGGCGAAGTCAGGCCCACCTGGGCATTCATGTTGGCGCCGTCCATGTAGACCTGGCCGCCAAACTCGTGGATAATGGCCGTGGCCTCTTTAATGCCGGACTCAAACACGCCGTGGGTCGACGGATAGGTCACCATCATCGCTGCCAGGGTATCCTTGTGCTGCTCGGCCTTGGCGCGCAGGTCGGCGAGGTCCACGTTGCCGTGCTCGTCGCAGCCGACTACGACTACGTCCATGCCGGCCATTACGGCGGATGCCGGGTTGGTTCCGTGCGCGGACGACGGAATCAGGGCCGTCACACGCTGGTGGTCACCGCGGCTGCGGTGGTAGGCACGGATCACCATCAGGCCGGCGTACTCCCCTTGGGCGCCGGAATTCGGCTGCAGCGAGGTCGCAGCAAAACCCGTTACTTCGGCGAGGTCGCGCTCGAGGCTGCGCAGCACTTCGTGGTAGCCTGCGGCCTGCTCCACCGGAACAAAGGGGTGCATGTTGGCAAAGGCCGGCCAGCTCAGCGGCAGCATTTCGGCGGCGGCGTTGAGCTTCATGGTGCAGCTTCCGAGCGAAATCATGCTGTGGTTCAGCGAAATGTCGCGGCGCTCCAGCTTTTTGATGTAGCGCATCATTTCGGTTTCGCTGCGGTAGCTGTGGAACACCGGGTGCGTCAAAATGGCGTCCGTCCGCAGGGCGGGCATGCGGCGCGCGCCGTCGGCGAAGGCCGGAGCCTTGGCGCCCAATCCCTCGGCCAGGGCGGCCACCAGCGCCGTAGCGTCGTCGCCGTTCATCAGTTCGTGGGTGCTGATGTGCACGGCCGTGTCCGAGTAACCTAGGTTAATTCCGCGAGCCTCCGTGGCCGTTTTCAGGGCGGAACGCTGCGCGTCGCTCGCGGCAAACGTAACCGTATCAAAGAACTGCTCGTGCATCGGGGTAACACCCAGGGCCTTGAGGGCGTCGGCGATTCCGCTCGCCTTGGCGTGGATGCGCTCGGCGATGGCGCGCAGGCCTTCGGGGCCGTGGTAGACCGCGTACATGCCGGCCATGACGGCCAGCAGCACTTGGGCGGTGCAAATGTTGGACGTCGCCTTGTCGCGCTTGATGTGCTGCTCGCGGGTCTGCAGGGCCATGCGCAGGGCGGGCTTGCCGTCGACGTCGATGGTGCGGCCGATGATGCGGCCCGGCATGTAGCGCTTGTAGGCGTCCTTGCTCGCAAAAAATGCGGCGTGCGGACCGCCGTAGCCCATGGGGATTCCCAGGCGCTGCGTGGTACCGAAGACCACGTCGGCGCCCCAGCTTCCCGGCGAGGGCAGCAAGGTCAGGGCCAAAATGTCAGCAGCCACGGCGAGGCGCACTTCGTGGCGGGCGCAGGCGGCGCTGAACTCGACGTAGTCGCGAATGCTGCCGCTGGCCGTCGGGTACTGCACCAGGGCGCCAAAAAACTCGTCGGTCGGCTCAAAACTCATGGCGTCGCCAAACACCAGCTCGACCCCGATGGGTTCGGCGCGGGTTTGCAGCAGGGCCTTGGTCTGGGCGTACACGTCCTGATCGACAAAAAACTTGAGGACGTCGCGCTTCTGCTGCTCGCGGCTTCGGGCGGCCAAGAGGAGCGTCATGGCTTCGGCAGCGGCCGTGGCCTCGTCGAGCAGGGACGCGTTGGCGATCTCCATTCCGGTCAGGTCAATGACCATGGTTTGGTAGTTGAGCAGCGCCTCGAGGCGGCCTTGAGCAATCTCGGCTTGGTAGGGCGTGTAGGCCGTGTACCATCCCGGATTCTCTAAAATGTTGCGCTGAATCACCGCCGGAAGCGCCGCCGGGTGGTAGCCCTGGCCGATGTAGCTGGCAAACACCTGGTTCTTTTGCGAAACCTCGTAAATGTGGCGCAGGTATTCCGGCTCGTCAATGGCGGGCGCAATGTCGAGGGGGCGCGGGCTGCGAATTCCCGCCGGCACCGTTTCGTCGATCAGCTGATCGAGGCTCTTCGCCCCAATCGCTTGAAGCATTTGATGTTGTTCTTCGGACTGGGGGCCGATGTGGCGGCCTTCGAAACTTCCCTGCATGGCGGGCGGAATTTGAGGGTTTAAGAGCGCAAAATTACTTTCGGTATAACCTACCTTGCGCATGCTTGTTCAGCCCTTATGAACCGTTTTATCAGCATTGACGATGCGGCCCTCCGGGACGCCGCCGACCCCCTCGCCCCACTCCGGGCGGAATTCCACCTCCCCACCCTGCACGGCGAAGAGGTTATCTACCTAACCGGCAACTCGTTAGGCCTTCAGCCGCGCGGCACCGAGGCCGCGCTCCGCACCGAACTCGAGAGCTGGCAGAAGTACGGCGTCGAAGCCCACTTTCACGGCCCCAATCCGTGGATGCCCTACCACGAGCGGCTCACCGATTCGCTGGCCCGTTTGGCCGGCGCCAAGCCGTCTGAGGTCGTCGCCATGGGTTCGCTCACCGGCAACCTGCATACCCTGCTCGCGTCGTTTTACCGCCCGACCGCCGAACGTCCGCTGCTGATGTGTGAGGCCAAAGCATTTCCGTCCGACCAGTATGCCCTTACCAGCCAGACGCAGTGGCACGAACACGGCGAGTTATTTGAGGTTCGCGGAACCGACCCCGAGGGCGCTCCAACCCCCGACGAGGTGCTGGCCGCCATCGAAGCCCACGGCCACCGCGGAGCCACACTTTTGATGGGCGGCGTCCACTACTTCACCGGCCGCGCCTACCCCATCGCCCAAATCACGGCCGCCGCGCACGCCAAGGGCATGCTCGTGGGCTGGGACTTGGCCCATGCGATGGGCAATATTCCGTTGCAGCTGCACGACTGGGGCGTCGACTTTGCCGCATGGTGCTCGTACAAGTACCTCAATTCCAGCCCGGGCGGAGTCGCCGGGCTCTACGTGCACGAACGCCACCACGGCCCCGAAACCTTTCGCCTCGCCGGATGGTGGGGCCACGACAAGGCCACGCGCTTCAAAATGCCGCCCGAATTTGTTCCGGAACGCAGCGCCGAGGCCTGGCAATGGTCCAATGCGCCGGTGCTCGGAATGGCCGCCCAGCGCGCTGCCCTCGACCTGTTTGACCGGGCCGACCTTCACGCCTACCGCACCAAGGCGCTGGCGATGACCGACGTGCTCCTGGGCATGCTCGACCACGTTTCCGCCCAAACCGGCCAAGCCATCAAGGTGCTTACCCCGCGCACGCCCGAGGACCGCGGTTGCCAGGTCTCGGTGCAGTTTGTCGGACGCGACCGCCGCTTTTTTGACTACCTCGTGTCGCGAGGCGTCTACGCGGACTGGCGCGAACCGGGCACCGTCCGCATGGCCGTGGCGCCCCTTTATTCGTCGTACCGCGACTTGGCCCGCCTCGAGGCCTTGCTCGCCGAATCGTTAACGCAGTAACTATGTCAAAGCACGCCGCCGTCGTCGGATCTGGGCTTGTAGGAAGCCTTTGGACCACCTTTCTCGCCCAGCGGGGCTACACCGTAGACGTTTTTGAGCGCCGACCGGACTCGCGCCAGGCGGGGTACAAGGGCGGGCGCTCGATCAACCTCGCCCTGAGCGACCGCGGATGGCGCGCCCTCGAGGCCGTGGGTGTGGCCGAAGCCGTGCGCCGTGAAGCGATTCCGATGTACCGCCGCGTGATGCACGCCGTCGACGGCACCTTGACCACCCAGCCTTACGGCAAAGACGGCCAGGCCATTTGGTCGGTTTCGCGGGGCGGAATCAACATGGCCCTCATGACCGAGGCCGAAAAGCACGCCAACGTACGCCTGCATTTTGAGCACGACACCGACCTTGACGACGCGCTCGAGGGACGCATCCGCTGGACGACCCCCGACGGCCAGGGTTCCGGCTGCTTTGACGCCGTGTTTTCGACCGACGGAGCCAATTCCGGCATCCGAAAGGCCCTGCAGGCCGAAGGCGCCGTGGAATGGACCGAGCAGGTCATCGACCACGGATACAAGGAATTGCTGATTCCGGCCGGACCCAACGGCGCCTCGCTCATCGAGCGCGAGGCCCTGCACATCTGGCCGCGCGCCAGCTACATGCTGATCGGCTTGCCCAACCCCGACGGGAGCTTCACGATGACCCTGTTCTTCCCCAACGAAGGCCCCGTCAGCTTCGCCGCACTTGACACACCCGAAAAGGCCGAAGTCTTTTTTGGCGAGTTTTTTGCCGACGCGCTGGCGCTGATGCCGGACTTCAAGGACCAGTGGGCCCAAAACCCGGTGAGCAAGCTCGGCATCGTGCGCAGCTGGCCCTGGTCCAAGGGCAAGGTGGTGCTGTTCGGCGACGCCACGCACGCCATTGTTCCGTTCTACGGCCAGGGAATGAATTCCGGATTTGAGGACTGCT
>JBEAQA010000097.1:0-2581 GCA_041164105.1 Bacteroidota bacterium
GGCCACGCCATGGATTTGGCCCGTGTGGGCAACAAGTACCTCGCCGACGAGGCCCCCTGGCAGGTCGTGAAAACCGATCCGGAGCGCGCCGCCGCCATCCTCGGCGTGGCGACCCAGCTCGTGGCCGCCCTGGCAACCGCATTTGAAGCATTTATGCCGTTTACCGCGGAACGCATCCGGACCATGCTCGGCGGAGCCCCCGCCCTCACGTGGGCGGACCTTGCGACCGCGGGTCCGTGGATTCCCATTGGCACCGCCCTCGGCGAGGCCTCGCTGCTTTTTCAAAAAATCGAAGACGAGCAAGTGGCCGCACAGCGCGCCAAGCTCGAAGCCGCCGCTGCGGCCAACCAACCTGCACCTATGGAACCGGAACAGCCCGCTCTTACGCCGTTGGCGCCTGAAGTTACCTACGACCAGTTTGCGCCGCTCGACCTGCGCGTGGCCCTCGTGCTCGAGGCCGAGCGCGTGCCCAAGGCCGACCGCCTGCTCAAGCTCACGCTCGACACGGGCTTGGACCGCCGCACGGTGCTGAGCGGAATCGCCGAGCACTTTGCCCCCGAAGAGGTGGTAGGCCGCCGCGTAATCCTCTTGGCCAACTTAGCCCCGCGGGCGATGCGCGGCATCGAGTCCCAGGGCATGATTCTGATGGCCGACAACCCCGAAACGGGTAAGCTGGCCTTTGTGCAGCCCGACGGCGACCTGCCGGTGGGGGCTACGGTGCGCTAAAACAACTTATACACCGGGTAGCGCCGGTGGCGCAGCTCGTAGTATTCCGTTTGCTGAAAAATCCAGTTGAGCTGGGCGTCGCCGTCGCTGGCGAACGCGGAATCCGCCGCTTTTTTGGCCTCCAGCGCCGCCTTGAGGGCCGGACGCTCGCGCAGCAGCTTGGCCGCCGTGTCCTCAAACACGTAGCCGCTGAAGCCCTCTTTTTGCTGGAGCACCGCGTTGAAAAATCCCCAAGCGAGCAGGCCGTCGGGCGCGTCGGCCTCAAGGGCCTCGGCGAGGTAGCGGCGCAGGGGCTGGTTCGCCGGAATCAGGTAGTCGCCCGCTAAAAAACGGACGTCAATTGTGTCGCGGCGGGTTTGGATTCCGCGCAGCGTGAAATGCCCCTCGTAGGGCTGCGGTGCGGCTTTATAGCCCTCGATGTAGGTCACCTCCACGCGCAGCGTCGTGTCGCGGGTGAGCTCGCGGAACCGGATTCCGTGCGCGGTCAGGCGCTGCCAGGCCTCGGTCCATCCGCGCGGAACCACGTAGGCCTGCGGCACGTCGGCCCAGTCGGTGGCCACCGCCACGTCGCGGTAGGGCACATTCACCGTGTAGGGCTTGCTGCGGTCGTAGTACAGCCGGGGCTGACCGCTGACGTCCGAGGGCTTGAATCCGCGCTGGTATCCCAAAAACGGAACTCGGTTCACCTGGGTCGTGTCGATGGTCCACGCGACCGGAAGGCGCTCGGCGCGGGCTTCGGCGTCGCGCTGTGCCGTGCGGGCTGCTTCGGCCTCGGCGCGCTGGGCGGCGAAGGTTTCGATCAGGGCCACATTCAGGGCATAGGTCGCCCGCACCCGATCGGCAAAGGGTTTGAGCATGTGGGTTTCGGGCACAAAGCTGTAGATGTTGCGCACCGCGCCGTAGCCGCTGAGGTAGCGCGGACCCTCAAGGTAGGCGTCCCAGCCCTTTTCGGGTGTGGTGCCCCAGTGGTTGACGTACGGAACCATGGGGAATCCCGCCGCCTTCATCCGCCGGTAAACCTCGGGCTCGATCTGGTGGCGGAGCAGGTCGCCCATCGCGCCGCCCAGCTTTTCGGGCTGGGTGCTAAGCAGTGTCATGACGTGCTGGTAGTCGGCGCCGTTGCTGACGTGGTTGTCGATCAAAACCAGCGGATTAACCCATTCGATGGCCTTGATCAGGCTGCGGGTTTCGGCCGCGTCGGCCTTCATGAAGTCGCGGTTGAGGTCCAGGTTTTGGCTGTTGCCGCGGGCGCCGAATTCGCGCGGACCGTCTTGGTCCACCCGGTGGTAGGGGCTGCGCTGCAGCATTCCGCCGATATTGAAGCACGGAACCACCGCCAGCACCGTGTTGGCCGGGAGCGTAACCTGGCCCTGGGCGATGTCGCGCACCAGCATAATGCTGGCGTCGATGCCGTCGGGCTCGCCGGGGTGAATTCCGTTGTTGATCAGCACCGGCATTTGGCCTTCGGCCGCCCATTGGTCGGGGTCCAGCCGCCCTTCGGGGCTCACCAGCACGAGGTGCAGCGGGTAGTAGGCGTCGGTGGGGCCAATTTCGACCAGCTTCAGCACGCCGGGGTAGGCGTCCACCAGCGTGCGGTAGTAGGCCATCATTTCGGAATACGTGGGCGAGTCAATCCCCTTGGACAGCTCAAATACGGTCGGGAATGGTTGCGTTTCGGTCGGAATTTTACCGGCGGAGCGGCGCTGGGCCTGGGCTCCGAAGCCCGCCACGGCTAAGGCCAATGCTAAGGTGAGGGTGCGCATGCAGCGAATGTAGCGCGAATTGGGCGGGCGCCACGGCTCCAGCGGAATCAAGGTTATTTTTGCAGCCCTTTGGCCCCGTAGTTCAACGGATA
>JBEAQA010000098.1:0-4181 GCA_041164105.1 Bacteroidota bacterium
AACAGCTGGTTTGTGCGCGGATTTAGCGGAAACGTGATACCGACCATGCAGCTCATCCTCGAGCAGAACAGCAGCGGGGTGGACGAAGAGGTGTACTACGACGTGAAGCCGTACCCGAACCCTGCCCAGCACATGGTGACGGTGGACCTCGGCGGATTTGACGCGCGCAGCCTTGACGTGGTGGACCTCACGGGTGCCCTCGTACTGCACCAAGACCAAGTATCGGTGGTGGACGGCAAGTTGACCGTCGACGTGACCAACCTGCCCAACGGCATGTACGTGTTCACGGCGAAGGGCGCGGACCGCGACCTCAAGTTTAACGTGGTGGTGAGCCACTAAGGCAACACCGAGTTGAAGAGCCCTTTGGGGGAGGACCCGGCGCCGCAAGGCGCCGGGTTTTTTTGTGCCCCGCCGAGGTGGGCCTGGGCCGGAATTGTCAGAGCCGAATCTTCGGGTCCCGCCGGACGGATTAAACCTCGCGGTCGGGGTTTTGGGCCAAGAACTTGGCCCACGAGCTGGCGGCCTTGCGGGCTGAGGCTTTTTTGGGTGCCGGAAGCGCTCCGGCGGCGGCCAATGTCGCGGCACGGTCCACCGTCAGGGCGTGGCAGGTCGCAACGGCCAACGCGTCGGTAGCGTCCAGCGCCCGCTTGGGGTCCAGGGGCAGGGCGAACATGCCCTCGAGCATGCCGGCGAGCTGTTCTTTAGAAGCGGCTCCGCGGCCCGAAATCCGGCGTTTCACGACGGCGGGCGGGTATTCTGCCACGGTAAGGCCCCGGCGCAGCCCCGCGCTAAGGACGACGCCCTGGGCGCGTCCGAGCTTGAGCATGGACTGCACGTTTTTGCCAAAAAAGGGCGCTTCGACCGCGAGGGCGGTGGGCTGAAATCGGTCGAGGAGGTCCTCGACGGCCGCGAGGATGTCGCCCAGTCGGGCCACCGCATCCTTACTAGCGGCGAACTTGACGCTTCCGAGGTCGACCAGGCGCAGGGTGGATCCCTGGCGTTCGACGACCCCAAACCCCATCACGACGGTGCCGGGGTCGATGCCGAGGATGCGTTCGGGCTGGCTCATTCCAAGGGCAAGGTTCCGCTGCGCACGCTGGCCGCGGTGGGCGCCTGAAAGAGGTTGAGGCCGAAGCTGGGCGCCGCCGCAATCAGGTGGTCAAAGAGGTCGCTGGCGATGCCTTCGTACTCGGTCCACACGATGGTGGTCGCAAAGCAGTAAATCTCGAGCGGAACGCCCTGGCCCGTGACCGGCAGCTGGCGCACCATCAGGGTGTGGGCGTTCGAGATCAGGGGGTGCTCCTCGAGGTAGGCGTGGGCGTAGGCGCGGAATACCCCCAGGTTGGTCATGTGCCGGCCGTTGATGGGGTGGCTCTTGTCGGCGCCGAACTTGGCGTTGTGCTCGGCGATTTCGCGGGCGCGGGCCGCCAAGTAGGGGCGGATGCGTTCGATTTTTTCAAATTCCGCGAGGACTTCGTCGTTGACAAACCCCACGCTGTCGAGGTCGATAACGAGGTTCCGCTTGATGCGGCGCACTTGGGCGAGCCGCATTCCGCGCCAGTTGATGAACGAATCCGTAACAAAGGCCTTGGCCGGAACCGACGAAATGGTGTTGTCGAAGTTCTTGATTTTGACTGTGGTAAGGTCGATGCTGACCACGTCGCCGTCGACGCCAAACTTGTCAAACGTGATCCAGTCGCCCTTTTTGATGAGGTCGTACAGCACAATTTGAAAGTTGGCCAAAAGGCCGTTGATGGCGTCCTGAAAAATCAAGATGAAGATGGCGGTGGCGCCGGCCAGCGCGCCCAAAATATTGGCGAGCGGGGTGTGCGTCAGGGCCGAAACCACGGCCAGTACCCCGATGAACCACGTCAGAAACTGGACCACCGACAGCACGGTGCGCACCGGCTTGTCTTTGAAGGCCTCGAGTTCCTCGATGATGTGCGAGCCCGCACGGGCCGCGCGGTTTACCAGAATCACGACTTGGTAGACCAAGAAAATGCTCAGCAGCGTGTGCAGCGGACCGATAAATCGCGGAACGTCCTCAAAAACCACCGGCAAAAACGAGCGGATGATCAGCGTGGGCATCAGGTGCACCAGGGCTTGAAACACTTTCTCTTTGAAGAAGTGGTCGTCCCAGGTGGCTTTGGTGCGCTTTACCGCCCGGTGGATGAGGCCAATGACAATGCGGCGGGTTACAAAGTCCGCCAGAAGGCTGGCCACCACCAGCACCGCCAGGTCAATGAGCACGGTGAGGCTGCTGATCCACCAATCGTTCAGTCCGCTTCCTTCGAGCAGGGTGCGGGTCCAATGTCCGGGGTTGATGTGTTCCATGGCGCAAAGGTAGGGGTTCGGCCGAACAGGCCATTTTAGTGCGGAATCCCTCGGGCTTTGAGCGGAATCTGGCCCGACTCGCCCTAAAAGGTGGTAGCGAGGGGGCCAAAAAGAAACCGACCCCCGAGGGGGCCGGCTTCGCAAAGCGGGACGGGGGCTTTTGGAAGAAGAAACCCATATCACCTACGGGCCCCCGGCGCTTTGGTTCAGTCCTCGCGCAGTACGAGCACGGGATATTCGGTGTGGTAGGCCAGGGCACTGCTCGTGCGGGCCTTGAAGGCATCGCGCAGCCAGTGGTGGCGTCGGGCCACGACGATGACGCCGTGGGCTTTGGCGCGCCGGGCCGCCTCGTAAATGCCAGTTTCGACGTCTTGGGCCACGATCAGGTGGTGCTCCACGCCCGGAAAGTGGGTGCCGGTAAAGTCCAGAAAGTCGCGGGCGGGGCCGTCGCCCTGGGTTCCCTCTTCGACGTGGGCGATTGCCAGTTCGCCACCGCTCTGGGAGATAAACGATTTGATCCAGGCCAAGGCCTTGGGATTGCGTTCGTCGTGCAAGTCCGAGGCGTACAACCACTTGACCGGTTGCCCGCTGGGCCAGCTGCTGCGGGCCGGAACCACCAGCACCGGCTGCTGCGCGGCGTGCAGGACCGACACGGCGTTGCTGCCGAGCAGCACTTCCGACCAACCGCTGGCTCCTTGACTGGCCATGACGATCATCGAATCGGGGTGCTCGGTGGCGCGCCGGTGCAGCTCTTGAGCGAGGCCGTTGTAGGCGCAGTGGCCGTCCACGGGAACAGTATCCGCCGTGAATTCGCTGAGCCATTCGGACATGTCGAGCTGGCAGCGCTCCGAAATGGCCTGCAGCAAGTTGTCCGTCAGTGCTTCGGATCGGTACGGAAGCTGGTAGGTGTGGATAAAGTCAATGGGCGCCTTCAGGGACTCGGCCAATTGCACCGCCACCGGAAGGGCGGCGCGGCTGTTGTCCGAAAAGTCGGTGGGAAAAAACAGTCGGTTCATGGGGATGGCGAGGAATCTAGGGTTGTGAGGGTAGATCAAAATTCCGCTGCCACCCCAAGGCGGCCTATGATATTTGTCAGATTTCGAGCGGACGGCAAATTTGGGCGACGTGCCCTTGGTACGGGGCCGGAAGAAAGGGTTCCGCTGCGCGCAGCAGCAACCACAGTCCGACGAGCAGCATGATGCCGCGCAAGATCCGCGGGGCGAGCAGCCGGCGCAGGGCGGGGCGGTCCGCCAACCACGAAAAGCCAAGCAAGGGAAGGGCGGTGCTGGCCGCGAAGCCGAGCATGAAGGCGGTACTGGCTCCGGAACCCAAGGTGGCGCTGGCCAGGGCGGCGGCCCAGACGGCGCCGCAGGGAATTAAGCCGTTACCAAGCCCTAAAACCGCAGACCGCAGTGGCCAGGACCATCGGTTGGCGGCGGGCCACCAGGGGCGTACCGACTGAAATTGAGCTGCGGTTGGGCATCGGTGCGGCGTGGGACGCAGGGCGGCCCAGATTAAATAGCTTCCGGCCCCGGCGGCCAGCAGCGCCGAAAGGGGCTGCCAAAGTTCGACCAGCCCAACCAGCGCAAAACTCACCACGAGGTAGCCCAGCGCGCGAAAAGCATGGTAGATAACCTGCTGCGCTGCCGGTTCGCGGCGTCGGTGGGCCTGCCAGGCCAGCGGGCCGCACATCGCAAAGCAGTGCGGGGTTTGGCTCAGGCCGAGTCCGGCTCCGGAGGCGAGGGCCCACCACATCAGCGCGGACCGTAAAATTGGGTTTCGACCACATCGACCATTTGGCCGTCGACCCATACTTCGATGTGGAGTTCGGTTTCGGAACCGCGCAC
>JBEAQA010000099.1:0-4785 GCA_041164105.1 Bacteroidota bacterium
TGGACGACCTACGGGCACAGTGCCCTTGGGATAAGGTCCAGACCGAGCAGACGCTGCGCATCTTAACGATCGAAGAAACCTACGAACTGGCCGACGCCATCGACGCGGGCGACTGGGTCGAGCTCGGCAAAGAGCTGGGTGACCTGTTTTTGCACCTGGTGTTTTATGCCAAGATTGCCAGCGAGCAGGGGCATTTTGACGTGGCAGACGTGCTGCACGGCGTGTGCGACAAGCTGGTCCGCCGCCATCCGCACATTTACGGCGACGTCAACGCCGAAGATGCCGAGGCCGTCAAAGCCAACTGGGAGGCCATCAAGCTCGCCGAAAAAGCGAGCAAACCCGAGCGCCAGTCGGTGCTCGACGGGGTGCCCAAGGCGCTGCCGGCCTTGGTGAAATCGTACCGCATGCAGGACAAGGTCCGGGGCGTGGGCTTTGATTGGCCGTCGCTGGACGGCGTGTGGGCCAAGGTCGAAGAAGAACTCGACGAGCTTCGGACGGCGCCCAGTGAGGCGTTGGCCCAAGAGGAATTTGGGGACTTGCTTTTTGCCCTGGTGAACTACGCACGGCACCGCGGCTGGGACCCGGAACAGGCTTTGGCGCAGGCTAACGACAAATTCCGCCGCCGTTTTACCGCTATGGAGGCCTTGCTGGCGGAACGGGGCGCGAGCAACGCCAAACAATCCCTCGAGGTTTGGGATGACCTTTGGAATCAAGTAAAAAGGAACGAGAATTGATTTGGACGTAACGTGGCGTTCACAAACGTTCGCCATATTGCTGCGGTCCACGTCATGAAAACGGTTTACCTCGTTCGCCACGCCAAAAGTTCTTGGGAGTACCTCGAGCTTTCGGACATGGACCGTCCGCTCAAAGGCCGCGGAATTCGCGACGCCCACCTCATGGCCCAATGGCTCCAAGAGCTTATGATGGGCACTCCCGAGTTTTATGCGTCGCCGGCGACCCGAACCGTCCATACGGCGATGATTTTTGCGCGGACCCTCGGGGTTCCGCTCGACGAAGTGCACCTCGAAGACGCCCTTTATGCCGCGACGCACACCGACATTTCGGGCTTTTTGCGCGGAATGGAGGGCGATCCCGCCTCGGTCATCTTGTTCGGCCATAACCCTGGGATGAGCGATTTCGTTTCGGATTGCGTGCCCGGATTTTTAGCGGACCTGCCGACCGCCGGAGTGGCGGTGCTCGAGTTCGAAACTTTGTCGTGGAAGGACTTGCCCAAGAGCGCCGAACTTCGGTACTTTGATTTTCCTAAAAACCTCAAGTAATACTTTTATAAAATGGGAAAAATGAGCGACTTACGCTCTCGATTTGTCAATCGTGACCTCAGCTGGCTGCAGTTCAATGCCCGCGTGCTTCAAGAGGCCGAAGACGAGCGCAACCCATTAATTGAGCGAATTCGCTTTTTGGGAATCTTCTCGAACAACCTCGACGAGTTTTTTAGGGTCCGCTACGCGTCCATCCAGCGAATGGAATCGACGCCGGACGAAAAAAAGGTGAAAGAAACCTTGGGCGGCTGGAACCCCACGGACCTTTTGCACGCCATCCAAGAGGAGGTCAACGTGCTCAACCACCGCGTCGAAAAGGTCTACGACGAACTGATGCAGCGCCTTGAGGGGCAGGGGGTTAAACTCATCGACGAGACCGATCTGACGCAAGGTCAAAAGGACTTTATCCGCAAGTTCTACGTCGACAAGGTGAGCCCGACGATTTTCGCCATGATTTTGCAGGACCACCTGCCGTTCCCGGAGCTCAACGACGCGTCAATCTACCTGGCCATCCGGCTCTGGCCCAAGCTGGGCGGAGACCCGGTGCTGTCGCTGGTCGAGGTTCCGGCCGAAATCCACGGTCGCTTTGTCGAGCTGCCCAAGTACGGCAAGAACTACCTGATGTTTTTGGACGACGTGCTGCGCCACAACCTGCAGTACGCCTTCTTCTTGTTCCCGTCCCAACGCATCGAGGCCTACACGTTCAAGATTTCGCGCGACGCGGAACTGGATATGGACCACCACGACGTCAGCCGCACCGTGCTTGACCGAGTGCGCCGGGGCCTTGAAGACCGCCAAGTGGGCGACCCGGTGCGCATGGTGTACGACCGCGACATGCCGGCGGAGTTCCTCGCGTACTTGATTGGGCGCATCGGACTGCAGAATTCCGACGCCGTGATTGCCGGCGGACGCTACCACAACAAAAAGGACCTGATGCGCTTTCCGAATGTGGGCGGGCCCGAACTCGAGCACCCGCGCCTCGAGCCGCTGCAGCACCCGGATCTGGACATGGAAAAGTCGCTGATGAACGTCGTGCGCCAAAAGGACGTGCTGCTGTTCTTGCCCTACCATAACTTCTTGAGCCTGGTGCGCTTCCTGCGCGAAGCGGCCATCGATCCGTCGGTGACCAAAATCAGCATTACGCTGTACCGCTTGGCGAGCCAATCGCGCATCGTGTCGGCGCTGATTAACGCCGCCAAGAACGGCAAAAAAGTCCGCGTGGTCATTGAGCTGCAGGCCCGTTTTGACGAAGAAAACAACCTGCACTACCTCGAAAAAATGAGCAAAGAGGGCATTGAGGTGCAAACAGGGGTAGAGGGCCTCAAAGTCCACAGCAAGATTGTCCACATCGAGCGCACCACGCCGGACGGCGGCAAGGAGTACTTTGCCGTGGTCGGCACGGGCAACTTCCACGAGGGTTCCGCCAAAATTTATACGGACTACCAGCTGCTGACCGCGAATCCCGTCATCTGTGCCGACATCGCCAAGGTGTTTGAGTTCTTGTACGAGCCGTTCAAGGTGATCAAGTACAAGGAGTTGCTGGTCTCGCCCCACTACAGCCGGAGCGGAATCATCAAGTGCATCGACCGCGAAATCGCCCACGCCAAAAAGGGCAAGAAGGCCCAAATCATCATGAAGTTCAACTCGCTGAGCTCGTACGACATTGGCGAAAAACTTTACGAGGCCAGCAAGGCCGGGGTCAAGGTTCGCTTGATCGTTCGGGGCATCTGCTGCGTGCGCCCTGGGGTCAAAGGGCTGAGCGAGAACATCGAGGTGGTTAGCATCGTTGACCGCTTCTTGGAGCACAGCCGCGTGTACTACTTCGCCAACGACGGCGACCCGCGCATGTACCTTGCGTCGTTCGACATGATGACGCGCAACCTCGACCTGCGGGTCGAAGTGGGCGCCCCGGTACTGGATCCGCGCATTCAGCGCGAAATCATGGACCATTTAGAGATTCAGTTCCGCGACAACGTCAAAGCCCGAGTCTACGACGCCGACGGCCGCAGCGTGCACCGCGTCTCGCCAGGGCCGCGCATCCGCAGCCAAATGGAACTGTACGAGTACGTGAAAAAGCAAGCCAAAAAGCGTCGAGCATGAGCATGAACGTCCTGACCCTGGGGGCCATCGACATCGGTTCCAACTCGATTCGCTTGCTGATCAGCCACGTGATTCCGACGCCGACCTACACCTACTACAAAAAGGTGTCCATCACGCGCTTGCCGGTGCGTTTGGGCGCCGACGTGTTCACCCAAGGCGAAATCAGTAAAGAAACCGGATACCGCCTGGTCGATGCGATGCGGGCCTTTGCCGCCATTATGCGGGTAAACGGTGTTTCGGACTACCGGGCCTGTGCCACCTCGGCCATGCGCGAGGCCAAAAATTCCGCGAAGTGGATTCGCCGCGTACGCCGCGCCACCGACATTGATATTGAGGTGATTGACGGCGAAGAAGAGGCCAAGCTCGTCTTTCACGCCAAGCTTTTTGACCGCATCCACCCCGAGGAACCCAACCTCTGCTTTGTCGACGTGGGCGGCGGTTCGACCGAGCTGACCTTCTTTCGCGACGGTCAAGCCTTGGCGTCCCGGTCGTTTCCGCTCGGAACGGTTCGCCTGCTGAACGACGCCGACAGTGCGGCGGTGTGGAGCGACCTGCAAACATGGCTTGAATCGGAATGCGCCAAGCTCGACGGCCCTGTGGCCCTGGTGGGCGCCGGCGGAAACATCAACAAGGCCCACAAAATCAGCGGCCGGCCGGTCGAAGAGCCGCTCAGCAAGCAGTACCTCGACCGCTTCAGCAAGCAGCTCGAAGCCATGACCGCGGACGAGCGGGTGCTGCAGCTCGGCCTCAACCTGGACCGCGCGGACGTCATTGTTCCGGCGCTTCGCATTTACCGCCGGGTGCTGCGCTGGACCCACGCTACCTGGGTCTACGTGCCCAAAATCGGGGTTTCGGACGGCATCGTGCGCGAACTTTACCACCGCAAACACCGCGCGCAATGGGAAAATCGCTCCTTTTAACGACCGCTGCGGCCGCACTGGTTCTCTCGTGCGGAATCCGCCGTCCAACGCCGTCCGCCCCGGCCCATACCCAAATCCAGCTCACCACCGCCGAGGTGCTGCCCGACGGCGATACCGTCTGGATCACGGGGTTTAATCCCCAGCTGGGCGGATGGAGCGGTCGCGGGCTGCCCATGCAGCGCACCGCGCCCCATGAGTGGACGCTGAATTTCGCGCCGGACGACAGCATGATGGCTTTTAAGTTCACGCTAGGCAGCTGGAGCCGTGAGGCGCGCCTGTCGGTCGGTCGGCCCTTTGGAGATATGTCGGGCTACCGGGGCATGGACACGGCCTTTCACGCCCTGAGCTTCGGTGCGGCGCAGCGCCTCAACGACGGTCAGGTAACGGGCCACTTGGTCCAAGGCCTAACTCCGCCGGATCCCAAGGGGCAGTTTCCGCAGCGCCCGATGTGGATTTGGTCGAGCCAGCCCATCGTTCCCGGGCAG
>JBEAQA010000100.1:0-2671 GCA_041164105.1 Bacteroidota bacterium
AACTACCCTTTGATGCCCTACCTGACGGTACAGCGCGACCCCGACAGCAAGCAGCCGCTGCTCAACGCTGACGACCCCAGCCGCTACGCGATGCAGTTGCTGCGCAGCGACACGGGCCGTACCCTGCCGACGATTGGGTTTATTCTGGAATTCTAAATCCGGCTTTGGCCCCCGGGCTTACTTGAAGGGCGACCGGAGCTCGTAGCTCGGCAGCCGGTGAAACCAGCGGACGTAGCCGGCGACCAGCCAGCGCATCCACGCGCAGTTGGCTAAGAACACGTACGAATTTTCGACGGGCTGCGCGCCCAGCGTACTCTTGATTTCGGTCGCCGTGCGCCCCATGTTCACCCGGGCCACACCCAACGAAATCCCCAGCGCGACCACGTCCATCATGCTCCGCTGGTAAAACTGAGCTTCGCGGGCAAAGTCCGGCTCAAAACCCATGTGCAGTGCGTACAGGGTGTCCCCGTCGCGCAACGCCGTGATAAAGCCAACCCACGCGCCGTGGCTGCGGTAGCCCAGCACGTGAAAATCCGAGCCGTAGACCCGCTTGAACGTGGCGAGCAGCGACCGCAAATCCTCGGGCAGGGCGACCACCTTGTCGGCCAGCGTCTTGCCCAACAGTTCGGCAGCCCAAGTCAACCAGTCTTCGTCCGGCCAATCCGTGCACGCGCACTGCTCGCAGTGGGCCGAAAGAGTCAGGGCGCGCTTGGCGCGCGTCCGGTACTTCGTCTTCATCGCGTCCAGGTAGTCGCTGAACGTCGTCCATGCCGGATCCAGTTCGAGCACCATAAACGGTTCAGCCGGAACCGTCACGCCGTCCGCCACCGTCGGCTGTCCCAGCACATTCACCGCCACCGCTGTATATCCTTTGGGCCAAATCGGGACTTGATCAATCCCTCGGGCGGAATCCAAATCCGGCAGCACCAACCCGGGCGCCCCAGGGTGGCCTACGGTGCGCACGCCGCCCTTGTCCAAAAACGCGGAAAACATGCGAAGCAGCATACGGTGCACGTACTTGCCCGTCGAGCGCTGAAGGGCCACCACCGAATGCGGCAGGGTCTGACCGTTCACGCGCAGCATGCCCGCATAGCCCGGAAGGTGCTGGATTAATTCGTTGCGGCGCATTGAGGAACTAACTCCCGGCGCGCCCAAAGGTTCGCTCATGCCCACAGGGCCAAATCAATTGCTCCCGGAAACCGCTCCGCAAGGGCCGCATTCGAGGTGGCGAATTCCGCCTTAAGGGCTGCCGTTTGCCGCTTGAGCTCGGCGTCGGCCGAGGGCCGGCCCGCGCCATTCAGCTTCAGGTAGAGCGGAAGCAGCACATCCTGCACCGCGTGCGGAATCAGAGATTGAAGCTTCAACCCCCACTGGTGCAGCCGCTTGCTGCGTATGGCCACCGTTTCGTTGCGCACGGCAAAGTCGTAGGTCGTGTAAAATTCGGGATCAATACCCAAAAGCACCGCCAAATCCTTCATGGCGGACCGGGGATCCTTCATTACCCGTTCAAACTGCCATAATAAGATGTTTTCGTCGCCCAACGCCTCGGCCCAGTGGCTCAGGTAGCCAACGTAGTGGCCGTGGTCCAAAATTCCGGGTTCGCGCAGGTACTCCGCGTAGGGCATCGAAACCCGGCCGGTGCGGTGCGTTTCGAATAAAAACTGGCTCTGCGTGCGGGCCGCGGGCTCGCGCAGCACAAAAAGCACCTTGGGCTTTTCGGGCAGCGTTGCCAAGCCCTTCCACGCCGTTTCGTAGTAGATGTAGGCCGCCGTGGCTTCAAAGCGAACCTTGGCCCCGGCCGTGTGGTCAAAGAGGCTGGCGTAGGCGCCCGGGCCGTGCTGGACGGCGTTGCACTTCGCGTTAAAGCGGTTGACCTCCGGCGCCCAGAAAAACGTTTCTTTTTCGCGGCTGGCGGCGACTTCGGGGTGGGCGGCGAGCCAAAAATACAGGCTGCTGGTGCCGCACTTCGGGGCCCCTGCCACCACCAAGTTGGGAAGTACCGGATTCACCCCGCAAAGGTAGGCTTAGTTGGCTTCGCGCTGCTGCCAAAAAGCTCCGCCCTGGACGGTGATGAGGTCGTATTTGGCTTGGTCGGACGTGCCCATCATGCCGACGCTTCCGCCGGGACGGCACTGAACGTCGTATACCTCGTCGATCCCGTCGGCGAACACGGCATTAAACTGAATTTGGCCCGTGCGTAAATCCACGCCCATCAGCCCCGCCTCGCTGCCCTGCACAGCCCCCTGCAGTTTGGCAAACGTGGTACTGCTCGCGCGCAGTTTGGAATACGCTACCACGGCCGTTTGGCCGACGATGCTCAATCCGCGCACGAACCGACCTAATTCCGCCACGGTATGCACCGCGCCCGTGCTCAAGTCCAGATAATTTAGGTGGCCTAAGGCCGAGGCCAAAAAGTACAGCCGCGACCCCACAAGCCGCGGGCTGTGCGGCATGGCCAATCCCGACGCCAACACTTCGTGGTCCGCCACTCGGACGATCAGACCGTCCTGGGTGATGCGTTCGCGCCACGACCCCGCCGTATTTCCCGACCCTAGCATGGTTACGTAGGCCGGCAGGTCGTTTTCGGTGGCCATTCCGTTCAGGTGGCAACGGTCTTCCGGAACCAGTTCCGTGATGAACTTAGGCTTCCAGATGGGCGTAAAACTGTATT
>JBEAQA010000101.1:0-4371 GCA_041164105.1 Bacteroidota bacterium
GAGCTGCCCAAGGTATTGGTAACGGCCTCTGCGGCCCTGCTGCAGCTTGTCTTCGGCTTTTTGCTCCTGCTGCTTTACGACTTTTCGTTCGTAGCGGTTTCGTTCATCATTTTGGCCATCGCCGCGGTGATGCTTCGCGTCGGATTTACGCGGGGACTAGGCTACAGCCTGGTCGAGAGCAGCGAAAAGTACCACGTGGTGCGCGAGCTCGAGGAATTTGCCCAAGACCGCGCCCGTCAAGGAGCTTTTGCCGAACCGCCCTACCGTCAGGTGACCCACCAGTTGACAGAATACCTCAAGAACCGCCGCGACCACTTCCGGGTGCTGTACCGCATGAACGGCATCATGGTGGGCTTGCGCCTGGCGCTGACCGCCTTGCTGCTCGTAGCTGGAGGATGGTTGGTCGTCGACCGAAGCGTATCCATTGGCCAGTTCGTGGCCGTGGAAATCATCTTCTTGACCATTCTCACTAGCCTCGAAAAGATTGTCGCGAGCGCGGAGGCCCTCTTTGATATGCTCACGTCCATCACCAAGCTGGACAAGGCCTTTTGGACCGAGTGGTCAAAGCACACCAACTTCAGCGAGTTTGACATGGCCGAAGCCGACGTCACCAAGGAACTTCGCGACCTCTACCACCAAACGCGGGCGACCGACGCTTGGGTTAAGCCGCGCCGCTGGATCATCGCGGTGTCGGTGTTCATCGTGCTGGCCTTTTTCTTGCCCTGGACCCAAACGGTAGCGACCGAGGGCAACCTCGTTTTTGACGACCCCATGGACCGGATGATGCCGTTGGCCATGGCTGAAGACGGCCGATTGGCCTCGTGGAACGTGCGCGAGGGCGATGCCGTGCGCAAGGGCGATACCTTGGCACTCCTCGAAGAAACCAAAACGGAGTACATGGACCCCAATGTGGTGGCCAATACCGAACTGGGCCGGGACGCGAAATCCGACGCCGTGGTGGGGTACCGCGCCAAGATTGCAGCTCTTGATGAGCAAATACTTCAGGCCCGCCAGGCGATGCCCCTGCAGATTGCCGCAGCGTGGCGCAAAGTGCGCGCCGACAGTGCGAAGTTTCAGGCGGCCGAACTCGAAGCGAAATTTACCGGCTTGCAAGCGCAGCGCGCAGACA
Organism: Bacteroidota bacterium; assembly: GCA_041164105.1. GTDB lineage: Bacteria > Bacteroidota > Bacteroidia > Flavobacteriales > Schleiferiaceae > TMED14. The sequence goes on from JBEAQA010000101.1 coordinate 1,130, forward strand.
GCCTGTTCCGCTGGGGTGCGCTTTCGCGGCTCGAGTGGGAGCAGCGCCAAACCAAGGCCCAAGAGGCGGCATCGAAGGCGGAATTCACGAGGCAAGACTGGCAGTCTTCGCGCCTCTATGCCCGCAGTAAGGCGGCCGAATGGCGCGAGAAAATCGCCAAACTTCAAAGTGAACAAGCGACTGCAGCGGCAGACCTCGCCTCGGCTCAAGATGCCTTGGCCGACGCCGACATCAAGGTGGGCGGAATTCAGCGCCGCCAGTCCAACCGGGCGCTGGTCGCTCCGCGCGACGGATTTGTGGTTCAGTTGAGCTATGTGGCTCCCGGTGCCTCCGTGAAAAAAGATCAGCCCCTACTGTTCTTGGCGCCCGAAGGTGCGCCCGTGGTCGTGATGACCAAGGTTCGCCCCTTTGACATTCCTCTGCTGAGCATCGGAGATTCCGCCCTGTGCGCCCTGGATGGCTGGCCCATTCTTCAAATTCCGGGTTGGCCCCGGTCGAGCGTTGGCCTGTTTTCGGCGAAAATTCGCTACATCGCCTCGCAAGCGGATGCCGACGGCCTCTTTGCGGTGGTGCTGGAACCGACCGAAGAGTGGCCGACCAACGCGCGGCCCGGAACCGTGGTAAGTGCAACCCTTCTGCTGAACGACGTGCCGCTTTGGTACGAATTGTGGCGCCAGTTTAATGGATTTCCGGCCAACGGACCCGGCGAGAAGCACGAATCCGCTCCGAAGTCATGAAGACGTCGGGTTTAGCTTTTTTGCTGCTTGCCGCCCTTCCGGTAGCGGCCCAGGAGCTGACGTGGGCGGAATTCTCGTCCACGGTGCTGGCCCGATCGGTGGACGTTCGGTTGGCTGAAGCCAAAGTGCGCGAGGCTCAGGCCAAGCGGATGTCGGCCTTTGCGGCCTTTGAACCTACGGCGGTGCTCTCGAGCGAGGGCAAGGACTACGGCAACGACCTGCAGTACCGCGTGGACCGCGCCGAAGCTCGGGTGGGTCTGCCCGGAGGAATCGACCTCGTCGGTGGGGCGTTGCAAACCACCGGGGCCTTTGTTAACCCCGAGCGCAAGACGCCGACCGAGGGTTTGGCGAATTTGGGGCTGTCGGTGCCCTTGGGTGGAGCCCTGATCTTTAGCGACCGCCAGTTCGCCTGGAGCGCCTCGGGCCGCGACCTCGAAATAGCTCGGGCCAAACTGGACCGCGTCGAGCGAAAAGTTTTGTTGGAAGCCGTTAAATCCTATACCCTATGGCAGGCGCAGAGTGAAGTTCAGACGGCGGTGGACGAGGCCTTGGACGTGGCTGAAGAGCGCTTGCGCCTGGTTCGTGAGGCCTTTCGCCTGGGCGAACGAAGCGAAATGGACACCCTCGAGGCCTACCTGTCGTGGGTGGATCGCCGGGCGGACGCGGCCAAGCAGCAAAACCTAACGGTAGCGGTTGTAGCCACGGTACAAACCCTGATGCTCGGTGCGGACCAAGCGGACTACCCGCTCGTCGGAAAAAACCCGCAGAACCAACCCGTGCTCTGGGTCGACGTCCGCCGCGCACCTCCTTCGGCTCAAGACGCGTCGAACCTGCAGGTCCCCGAATTGGCCATGGTGAATTCCGCCCTGCGCCGCGAACGCCTGGCCACGACCACCGCCTGGGCGCAGTGGCTGCCGGCGCCCTACGTCGACTACCGCCTGCTGCAGTGGGGCGGAAGCACCTGGAACCCCGAGGCCGTTCAATGGAAAGTCGGTTTAGCCCTACCGCTGTTCAACCAAAAAGCGCGGGCGGAACTTGCCGGAGCCCAAGCCCGACTGCGGGCGGCCGAGGCCTCGGCCCGGGCCACCTTCAACGAAATTGACGTCGTTCGGGTACAGCTCGACCAGCAGGTAAGCGCCCAAGAGAACGAATTTCAGGCGCTCACGGCGTCCGAAACTGCGGCCTATGCGCTGCTCCAGCAGGAACGCCGCAGATTTGCCCTCGGCGAGAGTACGATGTTCATCTTGGCCAGCCGCGAAACCAAGTACCTCGAGGCAGTTCAGAAGCGCACGTTGGCCTCGGCCAAGCTTCAGGCCCTTGAGGCCGAGCGCCGCTTGCTCACCAGCCCGTCCCTGTAAGCCGCGAGCGCGTCGGCTACGACAAAGCTCGATCCGCCGACATAAATGGCCTGGTGGCCGTCTTCTTTGGCTCGGTTCAAGGCCTCGGCAACCGAGGTGCATTCCACCACGTTTAGGCCGGCCGCTCGAAGCTGCTGGGCCCACGCCGAAGCATCCAGCGCTCGCGGAATGTCCGGGGCGCACGCGTACACTGGACATTCCCGCGGAATCCCCGCAATGAGTTCCGCCGTGTCCTTGTCGCTGACCACGCCGAGTACCATGGCCGCCCGAAGACCAGCGCGCTCGCGGTTCCATTGGGCCATAACCTTGGGCCAGGCGTGGCTGTTGTGGGCGGAATCCGCCACGACCCGCGGTCGCGATTCCTCGAGCACGTCCCAGCGGCCGCGCAGGCCGGTGTTGGCGGCCACCTTGCGGAGTCCGCGCTTCATCGCGGATTCCGGTACGCGAAATCGGCTGTAAAGCAGCGCAAGCAGCGCAACCCGTACATTCTGAACTTGGTAGTCGCCCAGCAAATCTGTCGGATACACCGGCACAAAATCTTCGGCCAGGGACAGGTGGGTACCTACCTCGCGGGCCACTTCGTTAAAGGTGGGAAGCACCTCCGGATCGAATTCCCCCAAAACCACGGGGACGCGGTACTTGAAAATGCCGGCCTTTTCGCGGGCAATGCTGGCGCGGTCGGGCCCCAGAAAGGCCATGTGGTCCAGTCCGATGCTCGTGACCACGGAAACCCGAGGAACAATCACGTTGGTCGAGTCCAGCCGGCCGCCCATTCCGACCTCGATGACGGCCACGTCGACCCGGGCATCCCGAAAGGCGGCGAAGGCCATGCCCACGGTGGCCTCAAAAAAACTCAAGTCCAGCTCAATGATGTCGGCACGGTGGGCCTCCACAAAGTCGGCGACCCAACGCTCTGGAACCAGCCGGCCGCCTACGCGAAACCGCTCCCGAAGGTCCAGCATGTGGGGGGACGTGTGAAGTCCGACTACGCGGCCAGATTCGTGGAGCATGCTGGCCAGCATGTGGCAGGTTGAGCCCTTGCCGTTGGTGCCGGCCACGTGAATACTGGGGTAGGCGCGGTGGGGGTTTCCGAGGCGATCGAGCCAAGCCACCGTCTTGCTCAAGTCCAATCGGTACGACGCCGGCG
>JBEAQA010000102.1:0-2948 GCA_041164105.1 Bacteroidota bacterium
GTGCTGATCAAGGCCCAAGGAAAGTGCACCACCGACCACATTTCGATGGCCGGCCCGTGGTTGCGCTACCGCGGCCACCTCGACAACATTGCGAACAACACGCTGATCGGTGCGGTGAACGCCTTCAACGGCGAAACCAACAAGGTGCTGAACCAACTCACCGGCGAGTACGGCGAGGTTCCGGCCGTGCAGCGCGCCTACAAAGCCGCGGGCGTTCCGACGCTGGTGGTGGGCGACCAGAACTACGGTGAGGGGTCGTCGCGCGAGCACGCCGCCATGCAGCCGCGCCACCTCGGTGTTCGCGCCGTGCTGGTGAAGAGCTTTGCGCGCATCCACGAAACCAACCTTAAAAAGCAGGGAATGCTCGCGCTGACCTTCGCCAACGAGGCCGACTACGACAAAATCCAGGAGTTGGATACGGTGGACTTTGCCGACTTGACCGACTTCGCGCCGGGCAAGCCGCTGACGCTGGTATTCCGCCACCAGGACGGAAGCGAGGACCGCATCGCCGCCAACCACAGCTACAATGCTCAGCAGATTGCGTGGTTTAAGGCGGGCTCGGCCCTGAACATGATTGAGAAGTAAGCTCCCCGGAGCGAACGGTAGACTCCGGCCCCGCGAGGGAGCCGGAGTTTTTTTTGGCGGCTAAGCCTTAAAAATGCCCTACATTCGGGGTGTATGCCGCACGATTCCGCTACCCGACGCGTCCACCACGGGTGGGCCATGTACGACTGGGCCAACTCGAGCTATTCGCTCGTTATTGGCACCGCCATCTTCCCAATCTACTACGCGGCCGTAATGGAAGCCGCCGGGCGCAGCAGCTACCGCCTCTTGGGTATGGACTTTAGTCCCACCGCGGCCTACACCTTTATGATGGCGGCCGCCTATTTGGTGGTGAGCCTCGGAACGCCCTACCTCAGTGCCCTGGCCGAAGTCTCGGGCAACAAAAAGGCCTACATGCGCCGCTTCATTTACACGGGGGCTGTGGCCTGCTTTGCCATGTATTTTTTTACGTCGGACACCCCCGAACTCGGCCTGCTTACGCCGTTCGTGGCTTCAGTCGCTTTTGCGGGAAGTCTGGTTTTCTACAACAGCTATTTGCCCGAAATTGCCGCCCCCGAGGAGCAGGACGCCCTCAGTGCGCGCGGTTTTGCGCTCGGCTATTTTGGCTCCGCCTTAATGCTGATTGTGGCGCTGGCCTTCATCCAAAACCCCGGCTGGCTGGGCTTGGACGGCCCGGGCCTCATCACCCGCTGGACCTTTGTCGCCGTAGGCCTTTGGTGGTTCGGATGGGGCGAGTACAGCCTGCGCCGGTTGCCGAGCGGGCACGCCGTGGGCGACCGTCAAAAAGGCTGGGTGCGGGCCGCGTACCAGCAGCTGTTTACCGTGGCGAAGTCCTTTCGCTACACCGCCGGCCTAGAGCGCTTTGTGCTCGGGTTTTTCTTTGCTTCGGCGGGGGTTCAAACGGTCATCCTGATCGCCACCCTCTTTGGCAGTCAGGCCCTGCACCTCGAAACGTCCGCGCTGATTACGACCATTTTGCTCATTCAATTTGTCGGCATGCTCGGTTCGTGGCTCTTCGCCAAGATGAGCGGAATCATGGGCAACATCCGCGCCCTGCTGCTCGCCGCGGGCCTCTGGATGCTGGTGTCGTTCTTGGCCTACTTCATCCAAAGCGAACTGCAGTTTTACCTGCTGGGTTCGGGGGTTGGCCTGGTCTTGGGCGGAATCCAATCTTTGGCCCGATCCACCTACAGCCAGCTGCTTCCGCCGGCCGAGGAGCACGTCGTCTACTTCAGTTTTTACGACGTGGCCGAAAAGTTGGCCACCGTGCTCGGTATGGTCGCCGTGGGCTGGCTCGAAACCCTAACCGGCGATCTGCGCCTGGCCGCAGTCATGCTCTCGGGATTCTTTGCGGTGGCCGTAATCCTTTGGGCCAGAATTCCTTGGAAACGCTGAGTATTTTGGCGCAGTAATTGTACTTTTAGGGGTATGCGCCGAATCTTTACAGGTATTTTCATCGCAACCGCCCTCGGGACGGTTTCGAGCTGCTACTACGACAACGCGGAACAGCTCTACGGTACGGGCGGAACCTGCGATTCTACGGCCACCTGGACGGTGGACGTACAGCCTATGGTTCAAGCCCAGTGCGTGAGTTGCCACCAGGGTGCCAGCGCCAGCGCCGGCCTCGACCTGAGCAGCCATGCGGGCGTGCAAAATTCCGCGCTCAACGGAGCCCTGATGGACCGCATCCAGCGCGGCGCAGGGGACCCCTTAGTTATGCCTCCCGGTGGGCCGATGAATACGTGCAACCAAGCCAAATTCCGCGTCTGGGAGCGGGGTGGCGCCTTACCCAACTAACATGAAAAAGTTTGCCTTGGCCGTAGCCGCGGTACTGACGTTCAGTGCTTCAGCGCAAAAATTGACCAGCAAAGACACGTACGTGCACATCAATGCTTCGACGCCGGTCGAGGATATTGACGCGGTACTCAATAATGCGGTCGGAATTTTAAATACCGAGACCAACGAAGCCGTATGGCAGCTTCAAATCCAGTCGTTTACGTTCAAGCGTGCCCTGATGCAGGAGCACTTCAACGAGAACTACATGGAATCCGAGAAGTACCCTAAAGCCACGCTTCGCGCCAAAATTGAGGGCGTAAAGGACTGGAAGAAGCCGGCGACCTACAAAGGGGGCATTAAGGGCACGATGGAGATTCACGGGGTGACCAAGGACATGTCCATTCCCGTGACCATTACCGTGAACAAAGACGGTTCCGTGACTATTGAAAGTGAGTTTTCGGTGCGCACGGCGGACCACAACATCGAGATTCCGACCTTGGTAGTTTCAAAAGTCGCCGAGGTCGTGAAGGTCACCGTTAAATCGACGTTGAAGGGTGCGTAAGTTCGGGCTTTTACTCGCGTTGGCTGCCGGATTTACGGCTGCGGCG
>JBEAQA010000103.1:0-3299 GCA_041164105.1 Bacteroidota bacterium
CCTACCCGTTTAACCTTCAACCCTTTAACCTGGGCCCAGTCGGCGACCTTGGCGCGCACGTCGCCCTGCAGCACAATGGCGGTTCCGTCCAGTCCGCCTCCGACCGAGCAGCGCTTTTTTAACTCGCTCGCCATGGCGACCGGGTCGGCGTGCTCCACCGCGTCCGTAAACACCACCGTGGTGGGCTTGCCGTTGCGGCGTTCAAAGCGGATTTCGAGCACCCCTTGGGGGTCGGGCAAGGCTTCGGCTTCGGGGGCGGAATCCCCCGTGGGTTCCGGCACCTCCAAGCCCTTGGACTGCAGGGCCGACGCCAGCGCCGCCGCGAACGGATTGTCGGCGGCGGGGCCCGACGAAAAATCACCGCGCTTGCTCATCGAGTAGTTTTTGGTAAAGATCAATGTACTGGCTGCCCACGTTGGCCATGGCAAACGCTTCGGCCTTGGCCCGAGCGGCCTGACCCATGGTTTCGCGCAGCCCGGGCGTCGTCAAAATGCGCAGCACGTCGGCCGCCATGGCCTCGGTATCGCCCACGGCTTCTAAGAATCCGCACTGACCGTGGTCGATCACTTCGGGAATTCCGCCCGCCCGCGTCGCCACAACCGGCACGTAGGACGCCATGGCCTCGAGGGCCGCCAAACCGAAGGACTCGGATTCGGAGGGCAGCAAAAACACGTCGGACATCGACAGAATGCGCTCCACGTCGGTCGACTTGCCCATCCAGCGCACGTCGTCGTGCAGGCCGCGCTGCTCAATGTCCGATTCCGCCCGCTGGCGTTCCGGGCCGTCGCCGACGAGCACCAGGCGCACCGGGATTTGGGCCCGAACCCGGGCAAAGACGTCCACCACGTCCTGGACGCGCTTGACTTTGCGAAAATTGGACACGTGCACCACGATGGGCACGTCGTCGGGGGCCACCTTGGCCCGCGTGTCGGTCGTGCAGCGCCCGTAGCGCTCGAGGTCCACAAAGTTGGGAATCACCCGAATCCGCTTGCGGATGTTGAAAATTCGCTCGGTGTCGCGGCGCAGGGATTCCGACACCGCCGTAACGGCGCTCGAATGCTCGATCGAGAAGCAGACCGCCGGCTTGTAGGACGGATGCTTGCCCACCAGCGTGATGTCGGTGCCGTGCAGGGTGGTGACGACCGGCACCGTCACCCCTTGGTCCTCGAGGATTTTGCGGGCCATGTAGGCCGCGTAGGCGTGCGGAATCGCGTAGTGCACGTGCAGCAAGTCCAGCTTTTCGCGCTGCACCACCTGCACCATCATACTGGACAGGGCGAGCTCGTAGGGCTGGTACTGAAAAAGCGGATAGTCCTGAACCTGAACCTCGTGAAAGTAGAGGTCGGGCTGAAACACGTCCATGCGGGCCGGCATGGCGTAGCTGATTACGTGGACGCTGTGGCCTTGGCGGGCCAAGTAGGCCGCCAGTTCGGTGGCCAGCACGCCGGACCCCCCGAAGGTCGGATGGCAAACGATTCCGATGCGCATCAGTCCAGCTTTTGGGATTTGACCTTGCCGTCCTCGTCGTAGTAGGTTGCGCTGACCTGTTCGCCGAACTGGTACTGCAGCTCGGCCGCTACGCCGCCCAATTCGTAGTAAAACGTGGTGGCTCCGTGCTTTTGGTTGTTGCGCCATTCGGCGCGCGACTGAATTTGGCCGTCTTGGTAGTACAGGCGCTCTTCGCCGTGCAGGCGGTCGGCCTGCCAGGTCTTGACCCACATCAGGCGCCCGGCCTGATCAAACATTTTTTGCTCGCCGGATTTTTCGCCGTCGTAGTAGTGCGTGATGCTGTTGATTTGGCCCGAAGCGTGGTACTCAAACGTGGGCCCGGTCAGCATTCCGTCGCGGAAGGTGGCAATGATCCGGGGCTTGCCGTTGCCGAAGTAGGTCACCGAGAGGCTGTCGGGCGCGAAGCTTTGCTGCCCCACCTGGGCCTGGGCCCAGAGCTGCGGCGAAATTCCGCACAATGCACTAAAGAAGAGCGTTTTGCACCACTTCTTGAAGCTCGGTGCGAATGCCCATTTGGGCGAGTTTGTTGACGCTGGCATCGGGAAAAACGCGGTTAGATAAAAAAACGAGCACGACGCCCGATTCGGGGTCGGCCCAAGCAAAGGTACCGGTGAATCCCGTGTGGCCGAAGCTTTTCGGGCTCACGCAGAGGCAGGTCGGCCCCGATCCGCCGAGCTGGGGCTTGTCAAAACCGAGGCCGCGGCGGTTGCCCTGGTCGCAGGCGTGGCAGGCGGTGAACCGCTGAATGGCCTCCGCGTCCGAAAACCGGTAGCCCTGCGCTTGGCCCTCGTTCAAGAACACCTGCATGGCCCGGGCGACGCCCTCGGCGGTGCCGAAAACCCCGGCGTGGCCGGCGACGCCCCCCAGCAGGGCCGCGCCCTGGTCGTGCACGCTGCCGCGCAGCTGCTGCTTGCGAAAGAGCCGGTCGTTTTCGGTCGGAGCCACCACCACGCCTTGCGGATTAAAGGCCAGGTTGGCGCCAATCGGCGCGTACCAATCGTCTTCGAGCTGGCGCTCGATGCTCCGGCCGTCGCGGCGCTCGAGGTAGCGCTGAAAGAGGTAGTAGCCCAAGTCGCTGTACACGTATTCCTTGGGTCCCAGCGGCGCCCGCGCGATCCGCGCAATCAGGCTGTCGTGCATCCATTCCGCGGCCCAAATTCCCGGCGCCACCGGCAGGCGGTACACCGTGTCGCGCACCGTGCGCAGGTAGCGGTGGTCGTAGCCCCCGTCCTGGCGCAGCATGGACTTATAAAACGGAATCCACGCCGGCAGCCCCGACTGGTGCGCCAGCACGTCCTGCACCTTGGCCTTGCCGATGGCGGAACCCTTGAGCTCCGGCAGCAGCGCGTCCATGCGCTGTGCGGTAAAGCCCGGACCCTCCTCGCCGTAGGCCTCGAGCAGCAGCGGCACGCTGGCCAGAATCTTGGTCACCGAAGCCACGTCGTACCACGTATCCGGGGTGGCGGGCTCGGTTCCGTCCAAAGTTCCGTAGGCGCGATTCAGCACGAGGGCTCCGTGGCGGGCGACCACTACCTGGCAACCGGGGTAGGCCTTGGCATCTAAGCCGCGCTGCACCACGGCGGCCACGCGCTGCGCCAAGTCGGCTTCAAATCCAGCCTCCAAAGGGGTGGCGGCGTTCCAAAATTCCGGGGCCGGAATTCCGCTCACCGGCAGCGACCCCTTTGCGGCGAAGCGGCCCCAGGCCCACTGCACGGCGTACTCGCGCGTTTCGGGCGTGTTTTCGTAGCCCACCGCGAGTCCGGCGAGCTTCTGCACGGATTGACCGCGCA
>JBEAQA010000104.1:0-5553 GCA_041164105.1 Bacteroidota bacterium
GTTCGAAAGGTTAGTTTGCGCCCGTAGCCACCCGCGCCACCACCGGGTTGTGGTCGCTCCAGCGCTGCTTGACCACGCGGTGCTCAAGGGCCGTCCATTCGCCGCTCGTCCAAATCCAGTCGATGCGCAGCGGAACCAGCCGGAGTCCGCGGTAGGTTCCACCCCAGCCGGCGCCCGCCTGAATAAAGCTGTCGCGGCCCTGGGCGCGAAGCCGACGGTGCGAAGCCGACGTTGGGCCGTCGTTGAAGTCGCCCAGCACCACAACGGGACGGGGGCTTTCGGCCCACCAGGCGGCCAAGGCGTCCACCTGTTCAGCGCGGGGACCCGCCCGGCGCACCATGCGGCGCAGCAGCACCTTGGCGCTTTGCCACCAGCCGCCCTTGACCTGTTCGGACTGCGCCTCGCGCAGGTCGACGTCGGTGCTCACCAGGTGCACGTTGGCCACGCGGAGCGTATCGCCCCACGGCAGGGCCACGTCGGCCCAAATAAAACCAACCCGTCCGGAATCGCTCGGGAAATCCACCCGGTCCCACTGCACGATGGGGTAGGCGCTGTAGAGTTCCAGGTCGTAGGCCCCAACCCGGTAGGGAAGCTTCGTGCGAAGCAGAGCGTCAGCAGCGGTGCCGTGCCGCACGTCCTGAATACCCAGCACCGCGACGTTCAGCTCGGCGGCCGTGGCCGCCATGCCGGCTACCGTGGCGGAATCCTCTGTCCACGTGCGGTTGCGCCAGTGGTGGACGTTCCAGCTGGCCACTTCGAGGGTCGGTTGGCCGTAGGATATGGATTTCGGCGCCCGAACCTGCATCCAGCTGCCCATCGGCGTCCAGGCCAGGGCGAGGACCGCCGCGCCCAGCAGGGCCGAGGGGTGCAAGTGGGCCGTGGCCATCAGCGACCAGCCCACATGGTACAGCACCAAGTAGGGCAGGAGCAAGCTCAGCGGCGCCAGCAGCGCGACGTCCGTCAGCATACCCAATGCCGCCAGGCCCGTGACGGGCATCACGAGCAGTTGCGGCAACCACCACCAGCGGCGGCCCCATTTACTTCGTTTGGCTGTGGCGGGCAAGGATTTTGCGTTCGTGGGCGGTGAGGGAATCGTAGCCTTTGGCCGAAATTTTATCGAGCAGCTGGTCCAAGCTCGGCTCGTGGGGGCGCACGACGCTCAGCGGGCTTTTTGGGGCGGAACGCCGACTTCGAGCGAATCGGGGAACCCCGTCCAAGAGGTGCGGTTGGTTGGCCAGAAGCCAGCCGGCCGCGGCGCCGGCCAGGTGGGCGGCGCGGGCGGTTCCGTCCGCCGAAAAGAGGCCGAGCAGGTCCATGCCCAGCAGCACGGCAAGCACGATCCAAAGCTTGAGTTCGAGTACGAAAAACAGGCGAACCTTGAAGTCGGGCATCCGCACTGCCGCCGCCGTGAACACGGCGTAGACGCCAGCCGAAGCGCCCACGACCACCGCCGGGCGCCAGATGCCCAACAGCCAGGCGCCGAGGGCTCCGGCCACCACGCCCACCAAAAAGAGGCGAAAAATGCGCGGCGCGGGCCAAAGGGTTTCGAGCAGCGAAGCGGTAAAGTAGAGCGTCAGGGCATTAAATACCAGGTGGAGCAGTCCGTAGTGCAGCGCGCCGTAGGTCAGCAGGGTCCAGGGCTGATACAGGGGCTGGATTCCGTCCGTGTGCAGGGCAAAGTAGCGGAGCATGCCGTGTTCGGCGGGCCAGCCCAGGGCCCAGCCGGCCAGTTCCAAGGCGGTCTGCACCACAAAGACCATGACCAGCACCGCAATCAGCCGGTGAATGGGGCTCTGCTGGATCCAAAGGCGAAGTTGGTCGGTCGGTCGCACGGCAAACGTTTAAAAACGAGTACGGCTGGACTGCCAGCGCCGGATCAGCAGGTAGCCAAAGAGCATGCCGCCGACGTGGGCGAAGTGCGCGATGCTCGAGCCGGAATTGGCGATTCCGTTGAAAAGTTCAAAGAGGCCGTAGATCGCCACAAAGTACTTGGCCTTGATCGGCAGCAGGAAGTAGATGTAAATCTGCTGGTTGGGGTACATCATGCCGAATCCGAGCAGCAGCCCAAACACCGCTCCGGACGCGCCCACCGTGGGGGTCATCGCGAGCGACTGCATGAGGTAGAGGGCCTCGCCGCTGCCGGTAAGGGCGTGCCAGTTCGAGGCCTGAACGTATTCCCAGTAGTTGACGCCCAGGTGCAGGGCGGCGGCGCCCAATCCGGTCGCGAAGTAGTAGGTCAGGAAGCGCTGGCTGCCCCAACGGTTTTCGAGGGGCGTGCCGAACATCCACAGCGCGAACATGTTGCCGAAAATGTGGCCCAGGTTGCTGGTATCGTGCAAAAACAAATGCGTCACCAACTGGAACGGCTTGAACAGGTCGCTGACCGGCAGGTAGAGGCCAAATCGGCCCAGGACGTCGATGCCCATGCGGCCAAAGACGATGCTAGCAAAAAACGCGAGTCCGTTGATAATCAACAGGTTTTTGACCACCGGGGGCAAAAAACTAAATCCAGAGGGGCGGTACATCATGGTCAAAAAAATCGAGCGAGTTCATCCGCGTTCAAAAGTCGGGCCGTGGGGCGGCCCAGGTCGTCGGTCCAGGGTTCGCGGCACGCAAACAGGCGGTCAACCACGTCTTGGGGGTCGTGGCCGCGCCGGGTTTGGGCGTTGAGCCATTGGCTGATCCACGTGCGGAGCGCCAAGTCGTCGTCGGCCTCGACGTGGTGCAAGCCTTCGAGCCAGTCGAGGGCGGATTCCGGGCTGCAAAACGCCGGACCGCTGGTCCAGCGGCAGGTAGCGCCATCGAGTTCCCACGAAAAACCCCAAGCGTGCAGGCGCGGCGCCCACTGGTCCATGTAGCCGGGTTGGGGCGTCCATTCTTGCGGAAAAAGCCAGTGCTGCCCGGCCTGCAGGCTGCCGTCCATCCAGCGCTCAAGTTCAATGCGGCGCAGGGCTCGGTCGAGCTGCACCACCACGAGCGTGTCGGGCAGGGGCACCAGGGCGTACATCCCCGCTACACTCAGCGCGCGGGCCGATGGCGGAACCGGTCGGTCGGCCGCTGAATCCGCGGAATCGTTCCATCCGGCGCTGGGCAGCTCGAGTTCGTGCTGCACGCCCCAGCTTTCGGGCGACGGCGGCGCAAAAAAGTCGCGGGCGGCCTGAACGGCCGCGGCGCTGGGTCGGGGAGGGGCCGATTCCGCCGCAAAGGGGTTGTAGTTGGGGTTGACGTAAATGCCGGGCGCGTCGGGCTTTTCGCGGGCGCTCCAATCGATGTGCTCGCCCACCGGAACCTCAAAGTCCAACGTCGGCGCAATCTGGTGGATGCCCAAGGCCCGGCGGACCGTGCTGCGCACCACCGCGTACACGCCGCGCTCGTCGTCGAACTTGATTTCGGTCTTGGCGGGGTGCACGTTGACGTCGATGCGCTCGGGATCCAAATCCAAAAACAGCACGTAGCCGGGGTGCAGGTCGCCCGGAATCAGCCCCTCAAAGGCCTCGAGCACCGCTCGGTGGATGTAGGGGCTGCGCACCGTGCGGCGGTTCACGAACAGGTACTGGTCGCCGCGGGTTTTGCGGGCCACTTCGGGGCGGAGCACAAAGCCGTGGACGCGCACGAGGTCGGTTCCCTCTTCGAGCGGAACCAATTTTTCGTTGCTGCGGCGCCCTAGCACGGCGGCGACGCGCTGGCGGAGGTTTCCGGCTTCGAACACGCGCTCGTCGGTGCCGTTGTGCCGCAGGATAAGGCGCACTTCGGGGTGGGCGAGGGCCAGGGCATCAAACGTTTCAAGTACGTGCTTGAATTCGACGGGGTCGGACTTTAAAAACTGCCGGCGGGCGGGTACGTTAAAAAAGAGGTTGTCCACCGTGACCGTGGTGCCTACGGGTCCGGGACTCGGGTTGCTGCCTTCGTGCTCGCCGCCAAAGCAGCGAAGCTCGAGCCCGACTTCGTGGTCGGCGGTGCGCGAGCGCAGCGAAACTTGTCCGACGGCGGCCATCGACGCCAGGGCCTCGCCGCGGAATCCCATGGTCGTCAGCGCAAACAGGTCGTCCGGCTCGCGCAGCTTGGACGTGGCATGCCGCACCAGGGCGAGCGGAAGGTCCTCGGGGTCGATGCCGTGGCCGTTGTCGCGAACTTGGATTCGGGTGCGGCCGGCCTGAAGCAGGACCACGTCGACCTCGGTGGCTCCGGCGTCCAAAGCGTTCTCAACCAGCTCTTTGACCACCGACGAAGGCCGCTGCACGACTTCACCGGCCGCCACGAGGTTGGCCACCGATTCCGGCAGGGCGCGAATGGGAGCTCGACTCATCGCAGCAAGTAGGCAGAAACGGCCATCAGGGCACCCAAAATGGCGACCAATCGGACGATGCGGCCGCGGTCGGTCGACTGGGTGGTGCGCTTCGAGGCCCAAGCCTGGCGAATGCGTTCGCGCCGCGCCTCGGCGGTGTTTGGGTCGTTGGACGACCACTGCGCCAAGCGCTCTTTGCGCTCGTCGTAGTAGCGATGCTGCAGCTGAAATCCGCGGGGTCCGCGCTGGTTTTTAAAAAGCGAAAAAAGCGCCATACCCCCCAAAGGTACCGCGATTTTTTGGCCTACTTTGGGGGTAATGAAGGCAAACCGCAGATTTTGGGCGACGCTCGCGTGCAGCGTCCTGATGCACAGCGCCCTGCAGGCGCAAAACCTCGAGCAGCAGCTCGGTCAACTCATCATGGTGGCCGGGTATTCGAACAAGGGCAGCGCCGAGTTGGACCGCCTCGAGGGCTACGTCCGCCGGGCTGAGGTGGGCGGAATCATTTGGATGCAGGGCGGCCCCGAGCGCCAGCGCGCCGCGGTACAGCGCCTTCAGCGGGTCGCAAAGATTCCGCTCATGATGGCCCAAGACGCCGAATGGGGCGCCGCAATGCGCCTGGACAGCGTGCCGCGCTTGCCCTGGCCGCTTACCCTCGGGGCGACGGGCGACACCGCCTTGGCCCGACGCTACGGCGAGGCCCTGGCGACCGAATCGCGCATGCTCGGCATCCACGTCAATTTTTCGCCGGTGGTGGACGTCAACACCAACCCGCGCAACCCCATCATCGGGCAGCGCGCCTTGGGCAGCGACCCGTTTCGCGTAGCTCGGTTGGCCAACGCCCAAATTCGCGGCATGGAACGCGCCGGGGTCATGGCCTGCGTCAAGCACTTCCCGGGGCACGGCGACACCGAGACGGACAGCCACCACACGCTGCCCACGGTGGGGCGCAGCTTGGCGGAGCTTCGCCGCCTGGACCTGGCGCCGTTCAAGGCCACCTTTGACGCCGGCGTGGGGTCGGTCATGGTGGCGCACGTGAATGTTCCGTCCTTGGACCCGAGCGGAACCCCCGCCTCGCTGAGCAAGGCCGTGGTCACCCACTGGATGCGCGACAGTTTGGGCTACGACGGCTTGAGCTTTACGGACGCCCTAAACATGAAGGGGGTGGCGCAGGACCTGGCGCCGGGCGAACTCGAAGTGCGGGCGTTTGAGGCCGGCCACGACGTGCTGCTCTTTGTGGCCAATCCCCGAGCGGCCATCACGGCCCT
>JBEAQA010000105.1:0-5059 GCA_041164105.1 Bacteroidota bacterium
ATGACGCTTCGCCCCTACCGTCCGTCGGACGCCAGCGCCGTGCTGGCCATTTACGGGCCCGTAGTAGCGAAATCTTCAGCCACCTTTGAACTCGAGGTTCCTAGCCTCGCCGATTTTTCGGAACGCCTGGCGCGCATTGCCGGGCGTTTTCCGTTTTGGGTGGCCGAGTCCGCCGACGGTCAGTTGCTGGGTTACGCCTACGGAACCACCCACCGCGAGCGCGTCGCCTACCAGTGGGCCGTCGAAACCAGCTTGTACGTCGCTCCTTCGGCCCACCGCCACGGCGTGGGTCGGGCGCTTTATGCCGCCCTATTGCCCTCTTTGACCGAACGCGGATTCGTATGGGCCTACGGGGTGATCACCCTGCCCAACGACGCGAGCGTGGCCCTTCACGCCGCCTGCGGCTACGAGTCCTTTGCTACGTACGCTGCGGCCGGCCAGAAATTCGGACGGTGGTTTGACGTCCACTGGATGCGCTACGCCTTGAACGCGCCGCGCGATGGAATGGCGGAACCGGAGTTTATCGGGCTTCGTAGTGAAAGCGAGCTTGAAGGATAATCAGGTTATCGCCGTCCACGCGGTACACTAATCGATGTTCTGCTGTGATGCGCCGAGACCAGCACCCTCTGAACTCGTGCTTCAGCGCCTCCGGCTTGCCGCTACCCGTAAACGGGGTGCGCTGAATTTCGGTCAGCAGTTGATTTAAACGTTTTAAAACGGCTTTGTCCGCAGCGACCCAGTGTTGGTAATCCTCCCAGGCGCGCGGAACAAAGGCTAGTTTCACGGTTCGATTAAATCGTGGCTTTGGTATTCTTGGGAATTCGCTTGACGAACGGCATCGCGAAGCCGACCGACGTTGGCGGCGCTCGAGGTGAGCCACTGTGTGGCATCTAGCATATTGAACTGGTCGAGTGACATCACCACCACGCCTTTGCGGCGTCCGCGGTTGACCACAATGATTTCACCCTCGTCGACCACTTGGTCTACGTACGCCTTGAGTTCACGACGAAGGTCGGTTAGGGTGGTTGAAATCATTTTCGTACAGAATTCTGTACAATATTAGACAAAAATCTTGCCCGGATTCAGAATATTCTTCGGATCGAGCAAAGATTTAATTCCGCGCTGAAGGTCCAGGGCCGCCGGCACAAACACGAGGTCCATGAAGCCTTTTTGCACGAGGCCGATGCCGTGCTCGCCCGAGATGGTTCCGCCCATGGCGCGCACCTCAGTGAAGAGCTGGCGAATGCCCTGCTGCAGGCGCTCACCGTGCCAGTCCGCGTCGGGCATGTCGCCTTTGACGATGTTGACGTGCAGGTTTCCGTCGCCGGCGTGGCCGTAGCAAACTGATTCAAAGCCGTACTCGGCGCCGATGCGCTTGACGGCGCGCAGCAGATCGGGCAGCTTGGCGCGCGGAACCACCGTGTCCTCCTCTTTGTAAATACTGTGCTTTTTGACGGCTTCGCCCACTCGGCGTCGCAGCTTCCATAGGGCGTCGCGCTCCGCTTGGGTCTGAGCAAACAGCACCTCGAGGGCTCCGGCTTCTTCGGCTACGGCCGCCAGCTGTTCGGCCTCGCGAAGCACGGCTTCTTCGTCGGTTCCGTCGACTTCCATCAGCAGGTGGGCCTCAATGCCCGGTCCGGTCGGAATCGAGACGCCGTCCACAAAGCGCAGCGTCCAATCAATGGCGTCGCGCTCCATGAATTCGAGGCCGCTGGGGGTAATTCCGGCCTGAAAAATGCGGGCCACCGCGGCGCAGGCAACTTCGGCCGAGGCAAACGGCGCGAGCATCGTAAAATGGTGGCGCGGGTACGGAATCAGCCGCACGACAATCTTCGTGATGACGCCCAGGGTGCCTTCGCTGCCCACCATGAGCTGGGTGAGGTTGTAGCCCGTGCTGTTTTTGAGGGTATTGGCTCCGGTCCAAATGATTTCGCCGGTCGGAAGCACCACCTCGAGGTTGAGCACGTAGGCCGACGTGACGCCGTACTTCACGGCTTTGGGTCCGCCGGCGTTGTAGGCCACGTTGCCGCCCATGGTGCTGCTGCCCCACGACGAGGGGTCGGGCGGATAAAACAGCCCTTGGTCCCGGCAGGCCTCGTGGAACACCTGGTTGACCACGCCCGGCTCGACGGTCGCCTGAAAATTGGCGTCGTCGATTTCGAGGATGCGGTTGAATCGCTCCATGCTGAGCGAAATTCCGCCCTCGGACGGAATGGCGCCGCCGCTCAAGCCGGTGCGGGCGGCCGCGGGCGTCACCGGAACCTCGTGCTCGTTGGCCCAGCGCAGGACCGCCGACACCTCTTCGGGGGTTCCGGGCTTGACCACCACCCCCGGAAGCACGCGCAAATCCTCGGTTTCGTCGTGCGAAAAAGCATCCAAACGTTCGGCTTCCGCCGAGACATGTTCCGCGCCGAGCAGCGCGCGCAGCGCCTCGAGCATTTTTCCCTTAACTTCGGCCATTCTACCTAAAATCGATTTGCTTCAAATGTACCGCAGTATCCGATTGCTGGCCGCGTTCACCCTGTGCGCCGCCAGCGTTTTTGCCCAGCGTCCGGTCACCATGGCGGACGTCTACGAATCCCGCGTCTTTAACGCCCGCGGAATCCAAGGCTTTCGATCCCTCGAGGACGGCGCCCACTTTAGCCGCCGCACCGCCAAGGGCATCGAGCGATTCAGTTTCGCAACGGGCGAATCGGCGGGCGTGCTCGTGGCCAACGAGGACCTGCAAGTAAACGGTGAAGCCCTTAACTACAGCAGCTACGAGTTCACCCCGGGCGAGCGCTACGTGATTCTCGAAACCAACATCGAGCCCATCTACCGCCACTCGTACACGGCCGTGGTCTACGTGTGGGACCGCCAAGCAAAAAAGCTCACGCAGATGTACGGGGCTCCGATTCAAAACCCGGTGCTGGCGCCCGACGGCAGCGCCCTGGCGTTTGTGTTTGAAAACAACGTCTACATCCAAAATCTGGCAACTATGACGGTTACTGCCGTAACCTCGGACGGCGAAAAGAACGCCATCCTCAACGGCGCCCCCGACTGGGTCTACGAAGAAGAGTTCAGCTTTCACGTGGGCATCGCGTGGAGCCCAGACAGCAAGTCGCTGGCCTACCTGCGCTTTGACGAGCGGGCGGTGCCGACCTTCAGCATGGATATGTACGGCACAGCGACCTACCCCAAACCCTACGTATTTAAGTACCCCAAGGCGGGCGAAGCCAATTCCACGGTTAGCCTGCACGTTTGGAACAACGGCAGCACCGCGGAGGCCAGCAAAGGCTTGAAGTACGAGTACATCCCGCGCATGGCCTGGAGCCCCAAGGGCGAACTCTTTTTTGCCACGCTGAACCGCCACCAGGATTCCCTGCAGGTCATGGCCTACGCTTCGGGCCAAGTTCCGCGCCGATTTTTGCTCGAAACCGACGCCGCTTACGTCGAGTCGGACCGCGAATTCAGCTTTTTGAAGGACGGCAGCCTGGTTTGGGCCAGCGAGCGCAGCGGCTACACCCACTACTACCTCTATTCATCGGACGGCAAGAAAGTTAGCCCCATCACCAAGGGCGCGTACGACGTGACGGCGTGGTACGGCGTGGACGAGCAGCGCGGCGAAGCCTACTACCAAGCGGCGACGCGCAGTGCCAGCCAGCGCGAGGTGTTCCGCACCAAACTCCGCGGCGGAACCCCGACCCCCGTGGCCGCCCAGGCCGCGTGGAACGACGCCCAGTTCTCGACATCGTTTGGATACTACGTCCTGACGACCCAGGACGGCAACAACCCCGCCCACTACGCCTTGAACGACCGCAGCGGCAAGACCGTGCGCGTGCTCGAAGACAACGCCAAGCTGCGCGAAGACCTCAAGGAGTTCGCGCTGTCGCCCAAAACCTTTTTCACGCTGGAAGCGGCCAACGGCCAAAAGCTCCCGGCCTGGGAAATCCGCCCGCTCAACTTCGACGCCAGCAAAAAGTACCCCGTGCTCATGTTCGTTTACGGCGGACCGGGCAGCCAGCAGGTCAACCAGCGCTGGGGCGGCCGAGACTACTTCTGGTACCAGCACCTGGCCTCGCTCGGGTACTGGATCGTCTGCGTCGACAACCGCGGAACCGGCGGAATGGGCCGCGACTTCAAAAAGGTAACCTACCTGCAGCTCGGCAAGTACGAGGTTGAGGACCAAATCGCTGCCGCGCAGTCGCTGGCCAAGCACCCCAACGTGGACGCCAGCCGCATCGGCATCTGGGGTTGGTCCTACGGCGGTTTTATGTCGTCGAACTGCCTGCTGCAGGGCGCGGACGTATTTAAGGCGGCCATCGCCGTGGCTCCCGTGACCAACTGGCGCTTTTACGACAACATCTACACCGAGCGCTACATGCGGACTCCGGCCGAAAATTCCGCCAACTACGACGTGAATTCGCCCCTGGCCCACGCCGCCAAGCTCAAAGGCAACTTGCTGTTGATTCACGGAACCGGCGACGACAATGTGCACGTTCAGAACTCCATGCGCCTCGCCGAGGAGCTGATTCAGGCCAACAAGCAGTTCGACTACATGGTGTACCCCGACAAGAACCACGGCATCTACGGCGGCGCCACGCGCTACCAGCTCTTTACGAAGATGACCAACTTCTTGGTGAACAACCTTTGAGCTTTACCCCTAACTTCACCCCCCAACTTTAAAACCTAACCCCTAAACCCTATGGCTACCACCGAGAAAATGACGCACCCGCGGGGCCTTTACACGCTCTTCTTCACCGAAATGTGGGAACGTTTTAGCTACTACGGCATGCGCGCCCTACTCGTCCTGTACCTCACGACGGAGTACGCTCGCGGCGGATTCGGCATGGAACGCGCCACCGCGCTCGAGATCTACGGAATTTTCACCGGTCTGGTTTACCTCACGCCCATCATCGGCGGAGCACTTGCCGACCGCATTCTCGGCCAGCGCCGCGCCATCTACATCGGGGGATTCCTCATGGCCTTTGGTCAGTTTGCCTTGGCCGGTTCCCACGTGTTTGCCGCCGACGAAGCCCTGCGCCAGTGGATGTTCCACATGGGCCTCGGCTTGCTGATC
>JBEAQA010000106.1:0-3774 GCA_041164105.1 Bacteroidota bacterium
TCTGGCGAACAAAGCGGCCGAGGACGTTGCGCAGCTCAACCCCAGCGTCCAAACGGTAGGGCTGGCCCACCCAACCGAGGAGGAACCAAAAAATGGCCAGCCATTCGACCAAGCGCAGGTAGTGGTCGAAGTACGCCGGGTTTTCGGCCTGAAGGTCGCCGAAGCGCAGGGCCACTCCGCCCCAAAAGACCAGGATCAGGAGCAGCCCGTCGGCGAGGCGCAGGCCAAATTCGCGCTGGCGAACAGATTGCGGGCGGTATTCCATAGCGACGGCGGAAGATAGCCCTATTTTTGGGTATGTCCTCGCGCTGGCTCGACACCCCCCTCGCCTACCTGAAAGGAATCGGGCCGCTGCGCGCCGAGGCCCTAGCCAGCGAGCTGGGTCTAAGGACCTTTGGCGATTTGCTGGCGCACTATCCGTACCGCTACGTGGACCGCAGCGTGGTGCTCCGCCTGCGCGAGGTGCAGCCCGGCCCGGCCGAGGTGCAGGTCCGCGGGCTGCTCACCGGGGTGCAAACCGTCGGAACCGGTCCCAAAAAACGGCTGACCGCCCGCCTCGTGGACGGGCCCGACGAGCTCGAGCTGGTGTGGTTCAAGGGGCTGCGCTGGGTCGAGAAAAGTTTGCCGGTCGGCGAAGAGGTCGTGGCGTTTGGTCGGGTTTCGGCCTTTAAAAACGGGCTCAATATGGCCCACCCGGAGCTGGAGCGGGCTTCGGGCCGTGCAGCGGCCGCAGCCGGGCTCACCCCCCTGTACTCGTCGACCGAAAAGTTGGGTTCGATGCAGCTGCACAGCCGGGGGCTGGCGGCCAAGATTGACGCCCTGCTTGAGGATCCGGCGCGGGACCGCAGCGACTGGATGCCCGAAACCCTGCGCGAAGCGCAAAAGTGGCCGCGCCGCGAGCAGGCCGTGCGGTCGATGCACCACCCCGAATCGCCGGCCGTACTGGCCGCCGCGCGGAACCGCCTCGCGTTCGAAGAGTTGTTTTTGGACCAGCTGCTTTTTGCGTACCGCCGGCTGCAGCAAGGTCGCGGCCGGGCCGGGCATCCGTTTGCGAGCGTTGGGGACTACCTGAAGCGCTTTTACGAGGAGGTACTGCCCTTTCCGCTCACCGAAGCCCAAAAGCGCGTCGTGCGCGAGCTGCGCCGCGACCTGGGTTCTGGGGCTGCCATGAACCGGCTCGTACAGGGCGATGTGGGGTCGGGCAAGACCCTCGTGGCCTTTATGGCGATGCTGCTGGCCGTCGACAACGGATTCCAAGCCGCCCTGATGGCGCCCACCGAAATCTTGGCGCAGCAGCACGCCCGATCGCTCGCGGAATGGGCTGACCCCTTGGGCCTGCGGGTAGGCTTGCTCACGGGCAGTGTCAAGGGTTCCGCCCGCAAAACCTTGCTGGCCGAATTAGCCGACGGCAGCCTGCACCTGCTGGTCGGGACCCACGCGCTGATTGAGGACCCGGTGGTGTTTCACAATCTCGGAATCGCGGTGGTCGACGAGCAGCACCGATTTGGGGTGGCGCAGCGGGCGAAGTTGCTGGCCAAGAACCGGCCCGCGCCGCACATGCTGGTGATGACGGCCACGCCGATTCCGCGCACCCTGGCGATGAGCCTGTACGGCGACCTCGAGCAGTCGGTGATTGACGAGCTGCCGCCGGGCCGAAAACCCATTCAAACGCTGCACCGAACCGACGCCAACCGATTGGCGCTCTGGCAGTTTCTCAAAAAAGAGATTGCCCTCGGACGCCAGGTGTACATGGTGTATCCGCTGATTGAGGAATCCGAAAAACTGGACTACAAGGACCTGATGGACGGCTACGAGAGCGTGTGCCGGGATTTTCCGCAGCCGCAGTACCAAGTCAGCATCGTCCACGGCCGCATGCGCCCCGAAGACAAGGAATGGGAAATGGGACGCTTCGCGCGCGGCGAAACCCAAATCATGGTGGCCACCACGGTGATCGAAGTAGGCGTCAATGTGCCCAACGCGTCGGTAATGGTGATCGAAAATGCCGAACGCTTTGGCCTTAGCCAGCTGCACCAGCTGCGCGGCCGCGTCGGTCGGGGTGCCGAGCAGTCGTACTGTGTGCTAATGACGTCAAGCAAGCTCAACGACGACGCCGTGACCCGCATCGAAACCATGGTGCGCACCAACGACGGCTTTGAAATCGCTGACGTCGACCTGCAGCTGCGCGGCCCGGGCGACCTGATGGGCACCCGTCAGTCGGGCGTGATGGAGTACAAGTTGGCCAACCTCGTCCACGACGCGGCCCTGGTTGAATGGGCCCGGCGCGCGGCAACGCGCATCGTCGACGAAGACCCCCAGCTCGAACGCCCCGAGCACGCCGCCCTGCGGGGTCGGTTCAGCGACTACGCCCGCGACCGCATCGCCTGGGGGCGAATTGCCTAATTGCTTCGTCCGCGGGGTGACTTTGGCCCGATTCCTGCGAATGCTAAGGGCTTACCTTTAGTCCATGAAACCGCGCCTGCACCTTCCGAAACCCAAGATTCGCCCGTTTTGGCGGTCGGTGCACGCAACCCACCGATTCTACCAGATTACCGGCGGCTACCGGTTCATGCTCGAGGGGCTGCGAAAGCTCGGCTGGGCCATGCTGGCATTTGGCGCACTACTCTGGGGCCTAAACAAGTACGTCTTTGACTTGACGGCAGCCGCGGAATGGGTCACCGGCCAACTTCCGTGGTACTTGGTGGCCTTGACCATGTTCGCCAGCGAAATTGTGGTCGGAATCCTGCCGCCCGACCTGTTCATCATTTGGACGAAAAGCCTGCCGCACCCCTGGTTGATGATCGGAATTCTGGCCTCATTGAGCTACCTCGCCGGCGTCATCAGCTACGGAATCGGCCAGCAGCTTCACCGTTTGCCGCGCATTAAACGCTGGGTCGACGAAAAATTCGCCGAGCAATTCACCCAAATTCGGCGTTTTGGCGGACTGCTCGTGGTGCTGGCGGCGCTGACGCCGCTGCCTTTTCCGCTGATTTCAACCATTGCGGGGGTCGTCGGCTACCGGTTTCAGTGGTATTTGTGGGCGGCCCTTACGCGGTTTCTGCGGTTTGCGCTTTATGCGGCCGTAATTTTTGGCCTCGTCTAGCGCGGAGTACTTTTGCGCCATGCGCATTTCTCTGGACTGGCTCTCAGACTACCTTCCGAATACCCTTAGCGTCGCCGAAGTGGGCGAACGCCTCACGGCTACTGGCCTCGAAGTTGAAAAATCCGAAGTCGTGGACGCCGTGCCGGGCGGACTTCGCGGAATCGTGGTGGGCGAAGTGCGCAGTGTGCGCCAGCACCCTAACGCCGACCGCTTGCGCGTCACCCAAGTGGACGTGGGCGCCCCTGAATGGCTGAACATCGTCTGCGGCGCGGCCAACGTCGCCGAGGGCCAGAAAGTTGCCGTCGCTCTGGTTGGCGCTGAACTCTACCCCGCCGGCAGCGACAAACCGCTGGTAATCAAGAAATCCGCCCTGCGCGGCGAGCCCTCCGAGGGCATGATTTGCGCTGAAGACGAGCTGGGCTTGGGCACCGACCATTCCGGAATTATGGTGCTGCGCGCCGACGCGTCGGTGGGCCAACCCATGGCGGAATACCTGGGCCTCGAGAGCGACCACGTGGTCGAAGTTGGCCTTACCCCCAACCGCATGGACGCTATGAGCCACTACGGCGTGGCCCGCGACCTGCGCGCTTCGCTGCTGCGCGACGGACAAGACGTCATGTGGACCGAGCCGACCACCGCCGACCTCAGCGGAGTTTCCGGCGGAGCCACCGCCC
>JBEAQA010000107.1:0-2970 GCA_041164105.1 Bacteroidota bacterium
CCGAGGTGCTGGCGTCCGCTGCTTTGGATTCCGGTGAGGATGCGTGCCATAGCGCGAAGTTAACCCCCGCCGCGGCAGCGCCCCATTGATATTTTAAGGCGATATATTGTCGAATGAACATTTTTAATACATCACTGTGGCTCGGGCCGGACTTGCACCAATGAAAAGCACAAAAAACCCTTGTAAATACTGCATTTCAGCCATTTATAACCAATTATTTGCGAACATTTTTCAACCGAACGCTAAGACATGTGGAATTTTTTTCTACTTTTCCTAAACAAAACATATCATTAAATGTTAACCTAACACAAAATCCACCTAAAACCTGATTTATGCAATTTCTCGAAGTACTCACCATTGATCCGGCCGATCCCGTAAGCTTTACGTTCTTTACGGGCTACATGGCCATGTTCGCTGCCTCCGTGTTCTTTTTCATGGAGCGCAGCCGCGTCGCTGACGAGTGGAAGCTCTCGCTGTTGGTATCCGGCCTTATTACCGGTATCGCCGCAGTGCACTACTACTACATGCGCGACTTCTACCAAGCGACGGGTACCAACCCGATCGCGCTTCGCTACATTGACTGGACCCTCACGGTACCGTTGATGTGCGTTGAATTTTACTTGATCACCAAAAAAGCTGGCGGATCCAGCGGGCTTCTTTGGCGTTTGATCTGGGCTTCGGTAGCGATGCTGCTGCTCGGCTACATCGGTGAGGCCTTCTACGCAGATCAGACCCAATCGTGGGTGTGGGGCGCGCTGTCTGGCTTGGCCTACTTCTACATTGTGTGGATGGTATGGAAGGGCGAGGTTGCGACCTTGGCCGCGAACGCAGGCGGAAAAGTTCAGACGGCTGTCAAGGCCCTGGGCTGGTTTGTTCTCGTGGGCTGGGCGATTTACCCGATCGGGTACATTGCCGGCACCGAGGGCGGACTCTTCGGCATGAAAGTGCTCGAAGGCCTGCAAATGGACCTGGTGTACAACATTGGCGACGCCATCAACAAGATTGGCTTCGGTTTGGTAATCTACGCTTTGGCCCAAAAGGACTAAGTCTAACCTCGGATTTTGTGCGCGGAGCCACCCCTCGGGGTGGCTCTTTGCATTTAGACCGATTCCGCTCGACCCCGAAGGACCTCCGCCGTGCGCCAAAGCCCGTGGGGAATGGCAAACAGCGACAGCGAAATGAAGGCCGTGCGGACCACCCGATCGTCCAGTTCGGCCCCCGCAGTGGCCCAAAACACGCCCGCAGATACCGCAAACGTAAACAGGGTTGCGCCCAGGACTTTCGCCCAATGGGCCCGAAGCACCGGCGCAATCTTACGTGCGCTGTGCAGCGAGTGCCCGCCGACGAAGTAGGCCACAAAGGCCGTCAGGGGTTCCAAGAGGCGAAACACCGCGACCAGCACGAGCATTTGGGCAAACACAAAGAGCACGCGGCGCCACTGCGTCGATCGAACCGCATAATGCCCAAAAAGGGTGAAGGCCAAAAAGATCCAAGCTGTTTGGGCCGCGGCCAGCGCCGAATCCCACGTCGGCCCTTGCCAAGAACCCTGGGCGAGCAGGCCAAAAAGGCGAAGCACTTCGGCCTCGTGAAAGATGCTGGGCGCCAGGACCACGATCAACCCCCGCACCAACGACTCGTGGGCAAAAAGCAGGCTGCCCGACTTGGGGTCCGCGTCCTCGGATCCAAAATGCAGCATGCTCAAGACCAAAAACAGCCCCAGGGCCCACCCGGGGACCCACCACCACAGCAGGCCCAAGCCCAGGATGCCCACCGCGTAGTACGCCAAGGCGGGCCGCGAAAGTGATCCGTTTGAGGTTAAAATGTCGGTGGCGCCGTGGGGCATACCCGTGGCGACGCCCAAGGCCAAAATCAGGGCGTGGGCACTTGCCGGCAGGGCGTACAAGCCGCCCGCGAGCAGGGTGACCAGCACCAGTTCCGTCACGGAACCAGCCTAAAATCCAAGCGCAGCGGGAACGTGATGCCCAATCCGGGCTCAATTACCTGAAGCTCCGAATGCCAAAGCTGCAGGGTCTCGGCGTCCCAGTCCACGTGAAAAATCAAGGTGTCCGGATAGTCGTAGAACCAGATTTCGCGCAGGTCGGGCTTGTACCAGTAGGTTCCGACCCGAGCCTTGGTGTAGGTATAGGGGGCTACGCCCGGAACCAAGTCCGCCGTGAACTGCAGGCTGTAGTCGACGAGGTCCGAATCGTTGCGGGTAAAAAAGTCAAAGCGCCCCGTCACGTCGCGGGCCTTGTTGTGCACCCGAACCGGTACGGTCGTGTCACCAATCGTCATGGGCAGGTCGGCCGTGTACGTGACCGAGTCCAGCGTCCATCCGGCGGTCAAGCGCGGCAGGAACGGCCCGGTAGCCTCCGGCGGCAAGCCCCCGTTCGGATTGGGGTCCTTGCAGCCAAGGGTCAACACCAAGGCCAGCAGCCAAAAACCAGCGACCTTACGCATTGATGTCGATAAAGCGCTCCACGTCTTTGACTTTGCCAAAAACGACGAGCTCGTCAATTTCTTCGATGATCATGTCGTCTTGGGGAACGCCCTTGATGTGCGCTACCTCGTCGTCGCCGCCCTTTTGGATCACCGTCACCAGGTTAAGGCGGTACTTTTCGAGCAATCCAATATCCTTGAGGGTGCGGCCAATAATGCTGCGGGGCGCCGTAATCTCCACAATCTCGTAGTTATCCGGCAGCGTCACGCACATCATCATGCCCGGATTGATCAGGCGCTCGGCGACGTTTTTACCTACTTCTTCTTCGGGCGAAAGAATTTCTTTGATGCCCATTTTGTCGAGGATTTTGCGCTGGGTTTCGCCCTGCGCTCGGGCGATAATGCGCTCCACGCCCATTTCCATCAACTTGACGGTGGTGAGCAGCATTCCTTCGAAATTTTGTCCGATCGAAACCACGACCGCGTCCATGTCCAGGATGTTCTGGGCCTTGAGGGCGCGGGAATCCGTCG
>JBEAQA010000108.1:0-2978 GCA_041164105.1 Bacteroidota bacterium
ACGACGCCTACCGCCAAACCCATGGCGGCCAAGATCCGCACGGCGGACTCATGAAGGCCATCCTCATGAATACGGCGGACGACCTTGGCCAAAACGGTCCTGATTTTCTGTACGGTTACGGACGGATGAACGCCCTGCGTGCGGCGCGGGCCATCGAACAAAACCACTTTTTGCGGGACACCCTCATTCAGGGCGGAACCGACACGGTGCGCATCTCGGTACCTTCGGGCAAGCAGGTGCTGCGCGTCATGCTGCACTGGACGGACCCTGCCGCCACGATTAATGCGGGCCGTGCCTTGGTCAACGACCTCAACGGCCAACTCAAGCAGGGCACGAGCAGCTGGCTCCCTTGGGTGCTCAACCCCACGCCCAACGCGACGGCCCTCAACAGCCCCGCCGTTCAGGCCGTCGACAGCCTCAACACCGCCGAACAGTTTGAAGTACTCAACCCCGCCGCCGGCGACTACGATTTGATCGTAAACGGAAGCATCGCTCAGGGCGGCAGCCAGGAGTACTGGGTCACGTGGACCTGGGTGGACGCCGACGTCGAACTCACCTACCCCGTGGGCGGCGAAGTGCTGGTTCCGGGCCAAATCACCCCCGTTCGCTGGGACGCTGAGCCCAACGGAAGTCCGTTCCAGCTCAGCTACTCGCAAGACAACGGCGCCACGTGGGTGAGCATCGCCAATCCGGGCGCCACGGCGTCGCAGGCCAACTGGCAAGTTCCCCCGGGCGTCAACGACCAGATGTGGCTGCGCATTACCCGCGGAACCCAAGGCGACACCACCGACTACGTGATGGGCCGCGTCGGAGTTCCGACCAACCTCAACCACCAGTGGACCTGCCCGGACTCGTTTCGCGTGACCTGGTCGCCGGTGCCGGGCGCCGCAGGCTACGTCGTCTACAAACTGGGCGCCACCCACATGGATTCCGTCGGCACGACGACCGCCAACGCGTTTGTCTTCACGGGCAGCAACCCCAACGTCGCCGAGTGGGTGAGCGTGGCCGCGCTGACCCCGGGCGGCAAAATTGGCAAGCGCGCCGTGGCCATTGAAAAACCGGCCGGAATCCAGGGCTGCGTCGTTTCGAACGATGCGGCGCTCACCGCCGTGCTGAATCCCGCCGGCCGCATGCCGGACTGCCAGCCCACGGGCGGACTTCCGGTGGAAGTGCGCATTGCGAATCCCGCCACCACCCCATTGACCAGTGTGCCGCTGGCCTTCCAGGTCAACGGAGGCAGCATCGTCCGGGATACGGTGAGCCTTAATTTGACTCCGGGCCAAAGTTCCGCCGTAGTGCTGACCGCCACCGCTTCGGCGCCCACTTCGGGCAGCTACGCCCTGCGCGTCTGGACCGAACTCAGCGGCGACCAAAACCCGTACAACGATACGCTCGTTCAAAACTTCAACGTGGTGGCCTCGGGGACGCCGTCTGCCCTGCCCTTCAGCCAGGATTTCAGTGGCTTTAGCGCCTGTGCGACCACCGCGAACTGCGGATCCACCAACTGCCTGCTCAGTTCCGGATGGGTCAACGCCGCCAACGGCAGCGAGGACGTTCACGACTGGCGCACCCGTGCGGGCAGCACGCCCACGGCGGGAACCGGGCCCACCGGCGGAGCCAACGGCGGCGGCGCGAGCGATTTTTACCTCTACCTCGAGTCGTCGAGCTGCACCCAGTCCGAGGCCCTGCTCTACAGCCCCTGCATTGACCTGACGAATGCGGCGCTTCCCCAGCTGTCGTTCTCGGCGCACCTGCTGGGCACGACCCAAGGGGAGCTTCACGTCGACGTGCTCTCGGGCGGGCGCTGGATCTTGGACGCCATGGCGCCGATCACCGGCAACCAGGGCAGCAACTGGCTCACGGTGAACGCCTCGCTGGTCCCGTACGCGGGCAATGTGGTGGTGCTTCGCTTCCGCGGAATCACCGGCAACGGCGCCACCAGCGACATCGCCATCGACAACATCTCGGTGAACGAAGTCACGTCGGCCCCCAGTGCCGCGGTGCAGCTGCCGTCGAGCACCCCCTGCCTCGGCCAAGTCGTGCAGCTCTTTGACCAATCGAGCAACAGCCCGTCGAACTGGCGCTGGATCATCACCCCGCGAAGCGGTGTGAGCTTTGTGAACGGCACGGACTCCACCAGCCAAAACCCGTGGGTTGCGTTCAGCAGCATTGCGCCGTACACAGTGCAGCTCATCGCCAGCAACACCTTCGGCGCCGACACCGCCACGGTGGCCAACGGCATCGCGCTCACCGCGGGGGCACCGCTTCCTTTTGCGGAACCCTTTGCTCCGGGACTTCCGCTGGGATGGTCGATCGACAACCCCGACAACGGCCTGACGTGGACGATAGCCACCCCCATTGGAAGTGCCGGCACGTCGACCAACGCGGTGACGATGAACTTCTTCAACTACAGCAACGCGCCGCAAGAGGACGGGCTCATCACCCCGGGCATCGACCTGACCGGAACGACCCTGCCCTACTTGGTCTTTGACGTCGCGTACGCCCCCTACGATCCGACGAACTACATCGACGGACTGCGCGTGGAATACAGTACCAACTGCGGTTCGTCGTGGCAGCCAACCGGCTACCTCAAGACGGGCACCACCTTGGCGACTAAAGCCTCGCAAACCACCAACTTCACCCCGTCCTTGGCGGGTCACTGGCGCCGCGACAGCATCGCGCTGCCGGCGAGCATTGCCGGACCCAGCGTGAAGTTCCGCTTTGTCGGTCTGAACGGCTACGGCAACAACCTCTACCTCGACAACATCCAGGTCTACGACCTCGGTGCCTCAGCGCCCGTGGCCTTGGCGGCGGCTAGCGTGGGGGATTCCGCCTGCGTACTGGACAGCGTCTACTTCACTGCGGTGAATTCGGGCAACGCCATCGCGCAGTGGAACTTTGGCTTGGGCTCCGTTCCGAGCATTGCCACCGGTGCCGGACCGCACGCGGTGTACTACTTCTCGCCAGGCGCTAAAACC
>JBEAQA010000109.1:0-5004 GCA_041164105.1 Bacteroidota bacterium
GAGATGCAGGTGAGGTTGCGGGTTCCGCGCTGGCGAAGCGCCGCAATGAGGTTTTCGGGAATGCCACAGAGGCCAAAACCGCCCACCATGAGCGTCATGCCGTCGGTGAGCCCGTCAAGCGCCACGTCGGCGTGGGCAACAACTTTGCGAATCATAGGATAAAGGTAACTAGCTACTGGTGACTAGTTGCCTCGCCGTGGCGCGGTGCGCTAGTTGAACTCCGAATTCTCTTCGCGGGCCTCGGCCTGGTCGCTGAGCACTTCGCCGCAGTTGAGCGGAATCGTGATCGGTCCGCCCGGGCGGTCAAACGCGTCGCGGCGTACGCCAATCTTGGGGTCGGCGTACAGGCGGCGCATGTACAGGGCCCAGATCGGCAAGGCGGTGCTGGCGCCCTGGCCGTAGGCCGTGGATCCAAAGTGCGCTGATCGGTCCTGGCATCCGGCCCACACGCCGGTGACGAGGTTGGGAACCATTCCGACAAACCAGCCGTCGGAGTTGTTTTGGGTGGTACCCGTTTTACCCGCAATCGGCATGTCAAACGAGTACGGAAATCCGGTGGCCACGCCCTCGGGGTAGCCGCCGCCGGCGTAGCGCAGGCGCGCGCCGGTTCCGCTCTGGGTAACGCCCTGAAGCAGGTTGACCATGGTGTAGGCGACCTCGGGGCTGAAGACTTCGCGCGACGCCGGGCTGAACTCGTCGAGCACCACGCCGTTGGCGTCCTCGATGCGCAATATCACAATGGGCTCGGTGTACAGCCCCTGGTTGCCAAAGGCGGTGTAGGCGCCCACGAGCTCGTACATGCTGAGGTCGACGGTTCCGAGGGCAATCGATGGCACCACGGGAATGTCGGACTTAACACCCAAATTTTGAGCGAGTTGAACCACGGGCGCGGGACCAATCTGCTTCATCAAGTAGGTCGTGACCGTGTTGACGGAACCGGCCAAAGCTTGCTTGAGGGTCAGCACCCCGCCGTACTTGTCGTCGGAATTGCTGGGGCACCAGGTTTCGGCCAAGCCGTACTGCCCCGCTTCAATGCAGGTTTGGATGTTCGGAACCTGCATGCAGGGCGAGAACTTTTTGTCGGCGATGGCCGCAGCGTAGACAAACGGTTTAAACGTGGAGCCCACTTGGCGGCGGCCCTGGCGCACCGCGTCGTACTTGAAGTGGCGAAAATCCACTCCGCCCACCCAGGCTTTGATGAAGCCCGTTTGGGGCTCAACGCTCAGCAGGCCCGCCTGGTAAATGGACTTCATGTACTTGATGGAGTCCCAGGGGCTCATCGTGGTGTCGCGGTCGCCGCCCCAAGCGAAAATCTTCATTTCGATGGGCTTTTTGAAGGCGGCGGTGGCGGCTTCTTCGCTAAGGCCTTCGGCCATCAGGTTGCGCCAGCGCTGCGTCTGCTTCATCGACTTGGTCAGGATTTGGTTGGCTCCGGCCACGGAGCTTCCGCCCTGAAAGTAGAACGGCCCGGCCGCCCGGCCCTTGATTTGCTTGAAAAACGCCTTTTGGAGCTGGGTGAGGTGCTGCTCCATGGCTTCTTCGGCGGCGCGCTGCATGCGGCTGTCGATGGTTGTGTAGATTTTGAGGCCGTCCGTGTAGAGGTTGTACTCGCTGCCGTCGGGTTTGCGGTGGGTTTGCACCCACTCTTTCATGAACTGGCGGATGTGCTCGCGCAGGTAGGGCGCAAGGCCTTTGTCGTGGCCGCCGGGGGTAAATTTTAGTGTGATCGGAAGGGCCTTGAGCGAGTCGGCGGCTTCTTCGGTCAGAAATCCGTTGCGCTCCATTTGGTTGAGCACGGTGTTGCGGCGGTTCAGCGAGGCTTCTTCACGCCCGGCACGGGCGGGGTTGTACAGCCAGGGGTTTTTGCACATGCCGACGAGCATGGCGGATTCTTCGACCGTGAGTTCGTCCGGAGTTTTTCCGAAGTAGACGTTGGCGGCGTTGTGGATTCCGACGCCCTGGTACAGGAAGTCAAACTGGTTGAAGTACATCGCAATCAGCTCGTCCTTGGAGTAGCGCGACTCGAGCTGCATGGCGATGATCCATTCCTTGAGCTTTTGGAAGATGCGGCCAATTCCGCCCGCGGGCTCGTGGAACATCTGCTTGGCGAGCTGCTGGGTGATGGTGGAGCCGCCGCCGTCGCGGCCAAGGGCCGTCACCGCCCGCGCCAAAGAGCGGAAGTCGATGCCGCCGTGGTCGTAAAATCGCTCGTCTTCGGTGGCGATCAGGGCCTGCACCAGGTGCGGCGGCAGTTCGCTAAAGTCGGCGTGCACGCGGTTTTCGGTGAAAAAGGTTCCGAGCTGGCGGTTGTCGGAGGTGATGATTTCGGTCGCGAGGTAGCTCTTGGGGTTGGCAATCTCTTCGGTCGAGGGAAGGCTGCCGAACAGCCCAGCCCAAGTCAGCAGGAGCAGCAGCACCAAAAAGGTGGGCGCGCCGACAACGGCGTACCAGAACCAACGCACAAAGGGACGAAAATCTGGAGCAGCGGGTTTAGCCATACGGGAGTCGCGGGGTTAGGGGGCCTTGGGGGCTTCGCGGTACAATTTTAGGGCCACGGAATGGATGCCCTCGAGGGGTTCGTCGCGCATGAGGTGCTGCAGGCGAAAGCGGTAGGTTCCGGCCTTGGGAAAGCGCAGGGCTTCGCTGCGGTAGGCCAAGCTGACGGTTTTAAGTCCCGTGATGCCGTCGCCCAACCACCGGCCCTCGGGGCTGGCCAGCTGGAACTCGGCGGTGTCCTGGTACACGGTTCCGCGCTCGTTCAGGACGTCGCGGCCCAAGTACAGGTTGCGGTAGGGGTAGGTCCCGGCGTGGCGCAGGTCAATCTCGACGCGGTAGTTGGCCGAGGTGTCCGCCACCTCGACGTCAAAAATGAGCAGGGAGTCGCCGTGCCAGGCCTCACCCGGCAGGTCGCGGACCACGGCAAATTCTGGGCTGGGACCGCAGGCCACCGTCGCAGCCACCGCCGCGGTGCCAAGTAAAGTACGCAATAGACCCTTCATACGTTTTGTACTGCGAAGGTATGCATCTTTGTGGGGTGAGAAGGGGACGAAGCATCGGCCGCAGTGCGGCCCTTTGGGCGGTGAGTTTGCTGGCCGCCAAGGCGCAGGTTGCCGTCGACGCATGGCAGTACCACGCGCCCTTTCGGCGCACTGAACGCGTGGCTGTGCTGTCCGACCGGGTGCTCGCCCTGTCCCCGTACGGACTGACCTCGCTCGAATGGCCCGACCGGGTGCTGACCGGCTCCAGCAGCGTCGAGGGGCTGAGCGGAGTGGGCCTTACGGCCTTGGCCGCGGGCCCCGGCGGAGGGTTTGCGCTCGTCGGCTACGCGGACGGACGCATTGACCGCTGGACCCCCGACGACGTCCGGACCCTGGATGACATTCCGCGAAGTGGCCAGTACCAGGGCCGTACCGCCATTCGGGATTGGGCCTTTGCCAGCGCGACTCGAGCCTTTGCTGCTTCGGATTTTGGCGTCGTAGAAGTGGATCTGGAGTTGAACGCAGTGCGCGGAACCTACCGCTTGCGCACCAGCACGGCACCGACGTACGTGGCCGCCGTCGCCATTTTGGGCGACACGCTGTACGCGGCGACGGAACTTGGCCTGCGGGCCGTGGCTCTGCAGGACCCGATGTACCTGCCGAGCTCGTGGACTTCCGGCGGGCGCTTTGGCGACTCGGTGCTGACCTCGCTGGCCGCCGACCACGGCGAGCTGGCCGCGGTTTCGGCGGGTCGGGCCTACCGCCGCGGGGCGAACGGCTGGGTGCCGCTGGACCTTCCGGCCGACGGATTTGCCGCTGAGCGCGTCTGCCCCTGCGCCGGCCGCTGGGGGGTCGTGCGCCCCTTTGACGTGCGCCTTTTTGCCGCGGACGGCCAACCGGCTTCGAGTTTGTCGGCGGGCTTCGCGGGCAATACAGGCTTTGCCCCGCGCGATCTCGCCTGCGGCTTTGCGGGCGCGGACGGCCAACCCGTGCGCTGGGTCGCCAATCCGAGCCGCGGAATCAGCTTTTTTGACAATCCGAGCTATGCCCAGCACCGGGGGCTGAACGGCCCGGCGGGCCCCGAAGCCTTTGACGTACGCTGGGAACCGGGGCGCGGAACCACCGTGCTCACCGGAGCCGTCGAAGGACCGTGGACGCCCCGCTACCTCAACGAGGGCCTCTACCGCTTGCCCCAGCCTGGGGCGACCTGGCGCGCCCTTCCCGGCGCGGAATTTGACGGCGCCAAAGACCTGCTCGAGGTGCTGACCAACCCCACCGATTCCACCC
This sequence comes from Bacteroidota bacterium, assembly GCA_041164105.1. Classification (GTDB taxonomy): domain Bacteria; phylum Bacteroidota; class Bacteroidia; order Flavobacteriales; family Schleiferiaceae; genus TMED14. The sequence continues at coordinate 4,266 of JBEAQA010000109.1, forward strand.
ACTGGTTCACGGCATCGTGGGGCGGCGGGGTGCTGGAATTCCGCAACAACCAACTCTACCGGCGCTGGACGGTCGGCAATTCGTCGCTGCGCGCCGCCAACGGCGCCGGGCCCAACGACGTCCGCTGCGGCGGCCTGCTCTGGGGTCGGGACGGCGAGGTTTGGGTGACCAACAGCCTTTCGGACGTTCCCCTGCACCGCTACGATCCCGCCAGCGAAACCTGGCAGGGCTATGCGGTCGGCGCGCTGAACGGCCAAGCGGTGCGGCGCATCATCCAGGCTGAGAACGGCGACCTCTGGGTCCAAACCCGCACGGGCGGCCTCGTCGCGGTGCGCGTGGTCGGCGGAGCGGCTTCGGCCCGCGTTCTGACTTCAGGGACCGAAAACGGCAACCTTCCCAGTCCCGCCGTCGGGGCCATGGCCTTTGACCGCGACGGCGAACTCTGGGTGGGCACCGCCAACGGCTTGGCCGTGCTCTTTACGCCCCAAAACGCCTTCACGGGCGGAAGCTTCAGCGCCCAACCCCTTTTGGTGCAGGCCGACGGCCGCGTACAGGCGGTGCTGGCGGGCCAAGACATCACCGCGATGGCCGTCGACGGCGGCAACCGCAAGTGGATCGCCACGGCGAACGCCGGCCTCTTCGTGCTGGCTCCGGACGGCCTCAGCCAAATCGCCCACTACCGCAGCGACAACAGCCCGCTTCCGAGCAACCGCATCAACGGGTTGGCGCTGGACCTTGA
>JBEAQA010000110.1:0-4028 GCA_041164105.1 Bacteroidota bacterium
GCCGTAGGCCAGGCCGATGGCCGCCACCCACACGGTGTTGGGGTCGCGCGGGTGCACCACAATGCGGTGAATCCCTTTGGTGGCGGTTAGCCCCATGGACTGCCAGGTTTTGCCGCCGTCCAAACTGCGGAACAGGCCGCCGCCAATGGTTTGGGAGTTGCGCGGATTGCCTTCGCCCGTACCCACCCAAATCACGTCGGGGTTGCTCGGGTCGACGCGGACGGCGCCAATCGAAGGATTGGGTTGTTCGTCCCAAATCGGCGTCCAGGATTGGCCGGCATTGGCGCTTTTCCAAAGCCCGCCCGACGCGGAACCCGCATAAATCACGCGTTCGTCGCGCGGATCCACGTCGATGGCGGTGACGCGGCCGCTCATTCCGGCGGGGCCGATGCTGCGGAATTTCAGGTTTTTAAGGAGGTCGTCCGAAAGGGTTTGGGCCGAAAGCTGGAGCACGGCCAAAAGCCCGAGGGTGAAAAGGCGAAATTTCATTCTACCAAAATACGCCGACGACCCGTTTTAAGTGTTTAACTTGGTCAAGATGAAACCGCTGCTGCTGATTTTGCTCGCTGCTTTGGGCCCTGCGCTGGCGGGACAAACGGTGTTTACCGCGGACTACGCCTCGCAGGCCGACGTCAAAGTTTTTGTGGTCGACTACGAATCCCAGGCCGACCTCAAGGTATTTAAGGTGCCGTACGCCTCGCAAGCCAAGGGCAACGAGGGCAAATGGTTCTGGGTTCCGTACGCGTCCCAGGCCCAAAAGAAGTTGTTCTTTGTGGACTACGCCTCGCAGGCGGACCTCAAAATCTTTTTTGTGAAGTACGAATCCCAGGCGGGCTGGCGCAGCTCCGCCAAAAAACACCTACTGTACTGATGGAACGGCAGTTCCCGACGGGTCGATTTACCTACGTGCCGCACGAGGCCGACTTAAATCCATTTATTAAGCGTTTGGAAACGCTTCCGGAACGGCTCGTCCGTGCCTGGGAGGCTTGTCCGGAGGAACTCCGCGACGAGCCCTACCGGCTCGGGGGCTGGACCCGCCGCACGGTGGTGCACCACGTGGCCGACAGCCATTTGAACATGTACGTGCGCATCAAACTCGCCCTGACCGAGGACGAGCCTACGGTGAAGCCCTACGACGAGAACGCTTGGGCCGCCCTGGGCCCCGACGGACCGGTGGAGCTGTCGCTGCAGTTGATTCAGGCTATTCACGGCCGGGTGGTTCCGCTGCTGCGCTCGCTGACCGCTGAGGATTTTGACCGCCGCTACGACCATCCGGAACTGCTTCGCACGGTTCCGCTGCGCGAAGTCGTGCAGATGTACGCCTGGCACGGCGACCACCATTTAGCGCACATTCAACTCCCTGCCCTATGAAAAACACCCTAATTTTTGCACTTGCCGCCGGAACCATTCTGTTCGTCTGGCAATTCCTGTCGTTCGCCGCCATCAACCTGCACGAGGCGGACCAGCGCTACCACCCAATGCAGGACAGCATCTTGGCGGACCTCGCGGCCTACGGGCTTGACGACGCCGGCTACATGCTTGGCCAGCCGGCTCCGGACGCCACCAACGAAGAGCGCGAAGCCTTCATGGGGACCCGTGCCGGCCAACCCTGGGCCCACGTGGTGTGGCACCCGGCGCAGGACACCGACATGCTCAAGCCCCTGCTGCGTGGCTTCACCAGCAACCTTTTCATTGCGGGCCTGCTTTTTTGGCTGCTCGGTCAGCTCCGAACCGTTAGCCCGGGCCGCGGTGCGTTGGTAACTTTGGTGCTTTCCTACATCGGCTACACCTACTTTATTTACAGCGATCATGTTTGGTACGACATTCCCGACCATGTGGTTCACCTGGTGGACGCGGTGGTTCCGTGGACCCTCATCGGCGCCTTGGGCGGATGGATGCACGCGCGCAACCGTGCGTAGCCTGGCATTCGTTAGTTTTTGGTTGCTGGCTTCTGGTCTTGCAGCGCAGGACTGGTCGGCCAAAGCGGTTCCGTCGGACCCACAGGGCCAGCTGTACCCCCTTCCGCAGCGCCCCAACTACACCCGGGTGGACGCTTGGGCGGCGCATCCCCAGCTCGTCGACGGCAGCGACCGGCGCATCGCCGCGGCGGACCGCATTTCAGGCACCTATTCGGGGTCCGGAATTCCGACTTTTTTTGTCTACCCGACCCACTACGAGGTGGGGCCGAAGTGGAACGCCGACATCTATGACGCCGAGTACCGCCGGCAAGTTGACGAGGGCACGCTGGCCAACCAGGCCTCGGTTTTTAACGGAATTGGCCACGTGTGGGCGCCGCACTACCGGCAGATGAAGCTCGACGGCTACTACACGCACGATTCCGCCCAGCTTGCCCTGGCCTATGTGGCATTTGACTCGGCCTACCAGGATGTGCGCCGAGCCTTTGTTCGCTTTATGGAGCTGCAGCCCGCCGGCCAAACGTTTGTACTCGCTTCGCACAGCCAGGGTACGGACCACGCCAAGCGCCTGCTCCAAGAGGTCATCTTGCCCAATCCCGACCTGCGCGAGCGCATGCTGCTGGCCTACCTCGTCGGCAACGTCGTAGAACTCAAAGAACTCAACGGGTTGACCCTCTGTACGGAGCCTGACCAAACCCACTGTTTTTTGAACTGGCGGACCTACGGCCAAGATTTTTACCCCGAAAAGTTTGGCGACCGCTACGCGGTGGTGAATCCGATCACGTGGCGGACCGACGGCATCGCCTCGCGCCGGAGCCAGCACCTCGGGGCCTTGCTTCCGAGCGGACGCCGCGGCTTCGCGGGCTCATTTGTGGTGCGTACCGACCAAGGAACCTTGCGCGTCGAGCGCTTGCGCCCCCTTTTGAAGGTGTTCTACAACTGGAAGAACTACCACATTGCGGACTACAACTTGGTGTGGTTCAATGTGCGCGCGAACCTGCACGCCAGGTTGAGCTCCGGAAAACCAGCTCCGGACCGCGTGGCCTCCAAGGGCTACGTTCCGACCGCTACCGAGTAGGTTTAGTTCGAAAGAAACTTGAGGTTTTCGCGGTAGGCTCGCTCCACGTCGGCGCGCTTGGCTTCGACGATTTCAAAAAAGGTGAACGCAAAAAGCCACGAAGTCCACATGTCGGGGTTCTCGTCAAAGGCGCCGTCGGCGGCATTGCGTTCCCAGTAGCGGTGCAGCGTGTTTACGGCGCGGAACCCCGTTTCCCATTCCTGCATGTTCCATCCGGGAAGGGCCCGAAGTTGGCGAACCTTGGCCAAGCTTCGCAGCACCGCAGTGCTGGGCGTCGTCTTGCGGGCAGCCCACAAGTCATTCACCAAAAGGTCCAGGTAGGGCAAGGCCTGCTGCAGCAACCCTTCTTCGCTAAAGAACGAGGGGTCGCGCCACGAAATCGATTCGGTATCCAGCAGGCGGTCAAGCATACGGAAAGTTAACAAGCCGCAGCCAATATTAGTTCACAGGGCGTATTTTTGCCGTCCGCAAGGGCAATTAGCTCAGTTGGTTTAGAGCATCGCCTTGACAGGGCGGGGGTCACAGGTTCGAATCCTGTATTGCCCACAGAGAAACCCGGCGCCGAGAGGCGCCGGGTTTTTTACTAAAAAGGCGCGAAGCTCGCTTCAGCGCCTTTTAAGTAAAAAACCCGCACATCGCGCAGCGATGCCGGGTTTCTCTAATGCCTCCCCGCCCAGGAACGGCGAAGCCAATCCTGCGCGAAGCTCGCTTCAGCGCCTTTTTAGTAAAAAACCCGCACATCGCGCAGCGATGCCGGGTTTCTCTGATACCTCCCCGCCCAGGAACGGCGAAGCCAATCCTGTGACCACCTAGCCAACTAACTAACTAGCCAACTAGCTACCCAGCCAACCAGCCAACTAGCCACCCAGCTACCCAGCCACCCAGCCCCTTACAGCAACGACTCCTGGTCGTTCACGATGTACTGCCGGATCGATTCCACCTGGCGCTTCAACTTCGCGACGTACCGATCCCGTTCCGCCTTGGCCACTGACGACATCTCGGTCGACCGCGAGCAGACCTGCTGAATCCACGCC
>JBEAQA010000111.1:0-2597 GCA_041164105.1 Bacteroidota bacterium
CCAGGGCTACCTGCGCATCACCGACCGCAAGAAAGAGATTTTCAAGACCGCCGGCGGCAAGTACATTACGCCCCAGGCCATGGAAAACGCCTTCAAAATGTCGCCCTTCATCGAGCAGTGCATGGTGGCTGGCGAAAACAAGAAGTACCCGGTGCTGTTGGTGCAGCCGCAGTTCGACTTCCTCAAGTCCTGGTGCGCCCGCAAAAACATCACCTGGACGACTCCGGCCGAAATGGTCGCCAACCCGGTGGTTATCGCCCGTTTTCAGCGCGAAATCGACGCCACCAACGCCCAGTACGGCCAGTGGGAAAAAGTTAAGAGGTTTGCCCTCACCCCCGACGTGTGGAGCATTCCCGCAGGCCACGTCACGCCCACGCTCAAGCTGCGCCGCAAGCCCATCTTGCAGATGTACGCGGGGCTCTACGAGGGGCTGTACGAGGAGTAAACCACTACCTCGTTCCGGACAGCAGGCTACTTCTGCGCCGCGTACCGCCGAAACCGGTCCAGCACCGCCTGCATGTCTTCGGGCAAGGGCACCTCAAACACGAGGCGTTCGCCGGGTCGCGACGGATGCTCAAATCCGAGCATTCGCGCGTGCAGGGCTTGGCGCGGAAGCATTTCCAACGTTTTAAACGCGAACTGCGAAAACTTGGGTAATTCCGGGCGGTGGGGCGCCTTGTCGCCGCCGTACACCGCGTCGCCGACCAGCGGATGGCCCAAAAACTTCATGTGCACCCGGATCTGGTGCGTACGGCCCGTTTCGAGGCGGCAGGCCACAAGGGTAGCAAATCCATAGCGCTCGAGCACCTCGTAGTGGGTGACGGCGTGCTTTCCGTGCTTACCGTCGGCAAACACCGCCTGAACCTTGCGGTCCTGCAGCGAGCGGCCGATGTGGCCGGTCACTGTTCCGCGGTCCTCGCGCACGTTGCCCCACACGAGGGCGTGGTATTCGCGGTCGCAGCTGTGGTCGGCGAACTGCTTCGCCAAAAACGCCAGTGCGTAGTCCGTGCGCGCCACCACCAGCAAGCCCGAGGTGTCTTTGTCGATGCGGTGCACCAGCCCGGGCCGCACGTCCTCGGTCGCTCCCGGCAAATTCTGGAACATGTAGAGCAGCCCGTGCACCAGGGTTCCGGTAAAATGGCCAAAGGCCGGATGCACGACCATGCCCGCCGGCTTGTTGATCACGGCCAGGTCGTCGTCGAGGTGGACCACGTCCAGGTCGATGGGCTCGGCTTCGAGCACAAATTCGCGCGGAGGCTGCGCCAGCACCACCGTAACCTCCTCGCCCGCCTTCACGCGGTGGTTGGATTTTACGGGCTTGCCGTCCACCCGAATCGCCCCGGCTTCCGCCGCCTTTTGAATGCGGTTCCGCGAGGTTTTCTCCAGAAAATTGAACAAAAACTTATCTACCCTCAGGGGTTTCTGGCCCGAATCCGCTAAAAAACGGTGGTGCACAAACAGTTCCTCTTCGGAACCGCCGCCCTCTTCGAGCTCGTCGTCAAATTCAATCACTGCTTTACAAATCGTAGGGGTTGGCCGGCATCGCTGCGCAGCACGTAGGCGCCTGCGGGCAGTCCGCGCACATCCAAAATCCACGGGGCGGAATCTTCGGCGCGCTCCGCCCGAAGGACCACGGCACCCAACAGGTTGATCACCTCAAGCCGCTTCGCCGCTCCTTCGACGACCAGCTGGTCGCGGGCCGGAACCGGATACACTTTTAATACCGGCGGCGCCGTGGGCTTGGCGGTGCCCAAATCGCCAGGGGTTCCGCGAAAAAAGGGCCGAAGGGCCAAGGCCCCGGGCAGCTGGCTGAGGAACCACTCGCCCTGATCGCCAAAGGCCTTGACGGCGGTCGTGTGCACGTCCAGTCCCAGCACCGCGCGGGGCATTCCTTGGTCGGAATTGGACGTTTCCATCACCACACCCACATAAACGTCGCGCGGAACCACCAAACCGGCCGTATCCAGCACGTAGTGGCGTCCGAGTTGCCCGGCGTAGTTCCACGCCACCTCATAGAGCGAATCGCTCACGTACAGCGGATCGCCCGGGAAGCCCGCGGAATCCACCGCCCAAACGCCCAAGCGAAAGCGCTCGCCCTCGCCTTGGGGGCCGGCGGGAATCCACTCGAGGTCCGCGCCCCGAAGCGTGTCGGCTTGCAAAAACTGAAATTTCTGGGCCCAGCGCGGCTGGTTGCCCTGCGCCACCCCGTAGCCGCGTTCGCAGCTGCCGTCGTCGACGACGTAGCGCGCTCCGAACTCCGTGCGGACGTAGACCGTGTCGTTGCTGCGGTCGCCCACCGCCTCGCCGTCAAACCAGTACGCGAGGTTCCAGGCAAACGGAGCGCTGGGTTGAACCTGCGGTCGGTTGAGGGCCAAATTGTAGGACGTCGCGACGTTGTGCAGCAGATTGGATACCACCGGAACCGTTGTGCGGCTCTGAATCAGGGTTCCGCTGCCGTCGGTCCACGAAAGCTTGCCCAGATTGAGCTGCCAGCCGCCCACGGGCACCACGCCGTTGCGGCGGTAGGGCGCCCGCACTGAATCGCGCTCGAGCAGCACCCGGTTGTAGTGGAACCAGGGCACCTCGCGGTAGACGTT
>JBEAQA010000112.1:0-12042 GCA_041164105.1 Bacteroidota bacterium
CAGTGGGCGTCCAGCGCGCAGCTCGGCATGGCTCCGGCCTACGGCGAGGCGGCGCTGGTGTACGCGGCGGCGGTCCCGAATTTGTACCCGGGCATGCGCGTGCAGTTGGAGGTTCGCGGCCAGGGGTGGACCGGCGGTTGGCAGCGGCCGGTGTGGTCGGCGGAGCGCGGGCTCTTTGCTTGGAATTCCGCTGGGGAACCCATGCCCGCGGGCGGTTTGGTGCACCTGGCGCTCATGGTGCGCTTGGGCGAGGCCCAGCTCGGGGTGCTTGCCCAGAATGCCAACCAGGGTTGGGTTCCGAATACGGTATTTATGGCGCAGAATTATCCGGTGACGCCGGCCACGCTTCGGTGGTTTTTGCGCTGGCGGATGTTCGAATAGCGCGGAATCAGAACGGCGGGTAGTCGTCGCCCTCGGAGGGCTCGACGTGGTTCATCTTCGATTCGAAGAGGGCATCTCCGCCGGATCCGGTGGTGACCGGACCGCGGGCACTGTAGCCGGTATCGAGGTCTGAGAAGCGGGCCAAGGCGCCTTCAAAGCGCAGGCGAACGTTTTCGAGCGAACCGTTACGGTGCTTGGCAATGATCAGTTCGGCTTGACCGTCGGCGGGTGCGCCCGAATCGTCGTCCCATTCGTGAATGCCGTAGTATTCGGGGCGGTAAATGAACGACACGATGTCAGCGTCCTGCTCGATGGCCCCGGATTCGCGAAGGTCTGAAAGCAGGGGGCGCTTGGATCCTCCGCGCGTTTCGACGGCCCGCGAAAGCTGCGAGAGCGCAATGACGGGGATGTCGAGTTCCTTGGCGATGGATTTAAGGGCCCGCGAGATCGAAGAAATTTCTTGTTCGCGGTTTCCGCCGGCTTTGGAGTTGCCCGCGGTCATGAGCTGCAGGTAGTCGATGATGATGATTCCGATTTGGTGCTGCGACACCAGGCGACGGCACTTGGCCCGAAGGTCAAAAATGCTCAAGCCGGGCGTGTCGTCGATGTAAATCGGAGCCTCCTGAAGCGTCTTGACCTTGGCGGTCAATTGCGACCACTCGGTGGCGTCGAGGTTTCCGCGGCGAAGCTTTTCGGCGCCGATGCCCGTTTCGGACGAAATCATCCGCGTGATGAGCTGGACCGAGGACATCTCAAGGCTGAACACCGCAGCCGGCACCTTGTGGGTGATGGCGATGTTTCGCGCCATGCTGAGTACAAAGGCCGTCTTACCCATACCCGGGCGAGCGGCCAGGATAATGAGGTCGGATTTTTGCCAGCCCGAGGTTACGCGGTCTACGTCGCGGAATCCGCTGGGCACGCCCGAAAGGCCCTCGCGCTGGGAAATCGCCGAAATCCGGTCCAGGGCTTGCTTGACCAGGGTGAGGGAGGACTCGTAGTTCCGCTTGAGGTTGCCCTGCGAGACACTGAAAAGTGACTGCTCAGCGCTGTCGAGCAGGTCAAGTACGTCGGTGGACTCGTCGTAGGCTTTTTCGGCCAACTCGGCCGAGATGCGAATGAGCTCGCGCTGGATGTGCTTTTGGACGACAATGCGGGCGTGGTACTCAATGTGGGCCGATGAAGAGACCCGCGTGCTCAAGTTAATGAGCTTGGCTTCGCCGCCGACGCGCTCGAGTTGACCGGCCTTGCGCAGGGCCTGAGCGACGGTCAGAATGTCGATGGGTTGGGATTCGGCAAAGAGGTCCTTGATTACCGAAAACACGGCCTGGTGGGCCTCGGTGTAAAAGGTTTCGGGCGTCAGAATATCAATGACCTTGGCGAGGGCGTTGCGGTCAATGAGCAGCGAGCCCAGTACGGCCTCTTCGAGTTCGAGGGCTTGCGGCGGAAGCTTACCCGCTGCCGTAGGCAAGGCGACGCTGCCCGAGCTGGGGCGTCGGGGGCTGGTTCGGGGCAGGGGTTGGTTGGCTTCCATGGGGCGTGCGGTTTAGGCGGTTTCGTACACGCCCATACGGCTGAACTTGTCCATGCGCTGGGCAACGCGTTCGGCGGGGTCCAGCGCTTGAAGCTCGCGGTACATTTTGAGGATTTCGCCTTTTAACGTCGCAAACATGGCGGCGGGATCGCGGTGCGCGCCGCCGAGCGGCTCGGGCACAATTGCGTCAATTAGGCCGTTGGACAGCATGTCGGTCGGCGTCAGTTTGAGCGCCTCGGCCGCCGTGGTCTTGTAGTCCCAGCTCCGCCAAAGGATGGACGAGCAGGACTCGGGGCTGATGACCGAGTACCAGGTGTTTTCAAGCATTACCACGCGGTCTCCGACGCCGATGCCCAGGGCTCCGCCCGAGGCGCCTTCGCCGATGACGATGCAGATGACGGGCACCTTGAGGCGGGTCATTTCCATGATGTTGCGGGCGATGGCTTCGCCTTGGCCGCGCTCTTCGGCTTCGAGGCCCGGAAAGGCTCCTGGAGTGTCGATGAGCGTGACGATGGGACGGCCGAACTTCTCGGCCTGCTTGAACAGGCGCAAGGCTTTGCGGTAGCCGTCGGGATTGGCCATGCCGAAGTTGCGGAGCTGGCGCATTTTGGTATTGACCCCCTTTTGCTGGCCGACGAACATGAAGGATTCGCCGTCGAGCCAACCCCAGCCGCCGACCATGGCCTTGTCGTCCTTGACGAGGCGGTCGCCGTGGAGCTCGCTAAAGTTTCCGCCCGTCATGGCCTCAATGTAGGCCAAGGTGTAGGGGCGGTTGGGGTGGCGGCTGAGCTGTACACGCTGCCAAGGCGTCAATTGCGTCGAAAGCTCGCGAAATGTGGCGTCGCGCTTGCTGCGCAGTTCCTCGAGGGACTGGGTCATGGATACCCCGGTTTCGGACTCAAGCGCTTCGGCTTTAGCGATTTGCTCGTCGAGTTCGCGGATGGGGGCTTCAAAATCTAAGTATTCCATACGGATGTGCTGAAGGGTTCAAACCTACGACTTTTTGCCGCCCTATGCGGCGGATGTGGATAACTTCGCCCGCGCTCGGCGCTGCAGTGCGGCGTTGAGCAAGAGCATGCCGAGGACGACCGCAAAGCCGAGGTAAAACAGCAGCGGCATGGCTTCGTCGGAACCGAAGACAAGCAGGGCCAGGAGGATTCCGTAAATGGGTTCCATCGAAATGGTGAGCACGACCGTGAAGGGGCTGAGGTAGCGCATGATGCGCACGGACTGGACGAAGGCAAAGGCGGTGCAGAAGCTGGCGAGCAGCGCGAGGTAAGCCCAGTCGGAGGGGCTGGGAGCCCGAAGGGTTCCGCCCAAGTCGCCGGTCAGCCCCAGGAATGCGGTCAAGCCGGCGAGGCCCGCCAGCAGTTCCCAGAACGAGATGGACGCGGATTCCATGTTCCGCACGATGCGGCCGTTGAGCACCGAAAAGAGCGCAGACAGGGCCGAACTGGTCAAGCCCACCGCGATGGCCAAGCCTTGGCCCTCGACGGACCCCACCACCATGAGCAGGCCGACGACCACGCCAAAGCTGACGAGTACTTCGGTCCAGGCCAGGCGCCGGCGAAAGAAAAGCGGCTCGAGGAAGGCCGTAAACAGCGGCCCCGTGGACAGGCAGGCCAGGGTGAGCGAGACGTTGGACAGTTTGATGGCCCAGTAAAACGTCACCCAGTGGATCATGAGGACTATGCCGTTGAGGGCGAGGGTCCATCCCAAGCGGGCGTCGGGGACGCGCTGAATTCGTCCGCCCAAAATCCGCTGGTACAGGCCCAAAAACACGACCGCGAGGGCAATCCGGTGCCAGACGAGGTCGAGGGCGTTGATGCTGATGAGGCGCCCGAGTACGCCAGTGAACCCCCAGATGAGCACGATAAAGTGCATCCAGGCGTGGTGGATTCCGACGGGGTCGTGGTCGTTGGGGCGAAGCAGGGACATGGGGGCAAAACTACGCGGGCCCGACTATTTGGGGGCCCGGTGGTAGAGGTAGGCGGTGAGCCCGCCAAACACCAGGTTGGGCAGCCAAATGGCAAGCAACGGCGGGGTATTGAGCGCCATCATGCTCATGCTTCCGAGCTGCATAAAGAAGATGTAGATTACCACAAACAGCAGCCCAAGGGCAATGGGCGCGCCCAAGCCCCCGCGGCGCTTGGCCGAGGACAGGGCAAAGGCCATGACGACCAAAATAAACATCGAGGCGGGGTAGGCGGTCCGGCGGAACCACTCGGCTTCGTGCCAGACCACGGCTTCGGATCCGCTGAGCCGCTCCTGGGCGAGAAAGCGCAATAGCTGTGGGGAGGTCATGGTTTCGGTGCGGCGCTGGTCGGGGTTGAGCAACGTCGGCTTAAACGCAAAGTTGGAGTCCAGCGTTCGGCCCAACGTGATGGTCCCGACCCCTTCGCTGGTGAATTCGCGGCGTTCCCAGTTGTCGAGCTTCCAAATGTGGGCGACGGTGTCGTAGCGCAGGTAGTCGCCGCGGAGTTTGCTCACCAGCTCGGTTCCGCGAAACACTTCGTAGCTGAAGTGGTAGCCGGCGCGGCGCTCGGGACTCCAGGTTTCGAGGTAGATGTAGTGCCCCGGCAGGATTTGGCGGTGGATGTTGATCGGCCGCTTGGGGGCGACGTCCTGGACGTAGCGGTCCTCAAAGGCGAGCCGGGCGATGTTGCTCTGCGGCACGACGAAGTGGCTCAGCAGCATCATGAGGGCGAAGACGATGCCGGCTCCTACGGCAAACGGGCGCAGCAGGCGGCGAAACGGCATGCCTCCGGACAGGATGGCCATGAGTTCCGACCGGTTGGCCAAGCGCGCCGTGGTAAAGACCGTAGATAAAAAAAGGATGAGGGCGCTGAAGGTGGCGCCGTAGTACAGCATAAAGTGCCCGTAGTAGTGCTGCAGGGCAAAGCCGACCGTGATGCCTTGGTTGAGAAAGTTGTCAATTTTCTGCGAAATGTCAAAGACGACCGCGATGGTCATGATCAGCAGCATGAACAGCGCGTAGGTCCCCAAGAACTGCCCCAGGAGGTAGCGGTCGATGCGAAGGAAGTAGCGGTTCATAGGGCCAATCGGTGGGGCAGGGCTTAGCAGCGCTGGGAAAGTCGCGGTACCAGGTCGTCCTTCCAGGCGCGGAAGCTGCCGTCGGCGATGCGCCGGCGGGCCTCTTCGACCAACGCCAAATAGAAGCGCAAATTGTGCTGCGAGGCGATTTGGCGGCCCAGGGCCTCGTCGGCCTTGAGCAGGTGGTAGACGTAGGCCCGCGTGTAGCGCTCGTCGACGGCGGAGTCGCCCTCGGGGTCCAGCGGGCTGAAATCGCGGGCCCATTTGGCGTTCCGCAGGTTGACGGTGCCTTGCCGCGTAAAAATTTGGCCGTTGCGCCCGTTGCGGGTGGGCATGACGCAGTCAAACATATCCACCCCCAGCGCGATGGACTCGAGGATGTTGGCGGGAGTACCCACCCCCATGAGGTAGCGGGGACGGTCTTGGGGCAAAATGGCGCAGACCTCGGCGGTCATGGCGTACATCTCTTCGTGGGGCTCGCCCACGCTCAGGCCGCCGATCGCGTTGCCCCAGGCGCCCTTGGACGCGACAAATTCCGCAGATTCTTTGCGGAGGTCGCTGAAGGTCGAGCCTTGGACGATGGGGAAGAGGGCCTGCTCGTAGCCGTAGAGCGGCTGGGTCTCATTCCAACGGATCAGGCAGCGGTCCAGCCAGCGGTGGGTGCGCTCCATGGCTTCGCGGGCATACTTTTTTTCGATGGGGTAGGCGGTGCACTCGTCAAAGGCCATGACGATGTCGGCGCCAATTTGGCGCTGCACGTCCATGACGGATTCCGGCGAAAAAAGGTGGGTGCTTCCGTCGATGTGCGACTGGAATTTGACGCCTTCTTCGCGGATTTTGCGGCGGTCTTCGAGGCTGTACACTTGAAATCCGCCGCTGTCGGTCAGCATGGGGCGGTCCCAGGTCGTGAATCGGTGCAGCCCGCCAGCTTGCTGCAGCACTTCGGTTCCGGGGCGCAGGTAGAGGTGGTAGGTGTTGCCCAGGACGATGTGGGCCTTGACGTCGTCGGCGAGCAGGTCGGGCCCGACGGCTTTGACGGTGCCTTGGGTTCCGACGGGCATAAAAATGGGGGTCGGAACCGCCCCGTGGGCGGTGTGGAGCAGCCCGCTGCGCGCCGCAGAATGGGGGTCTTTTGCGTGGATTTCAAATTGCACGGCGCAAAGGTACGGCGCGGGTTCTTGGACTACTTTTGCGGCGTATGAATGCGTGGTTTTCGGAGCTGGCTAATTTTCTTTTGAGCCCCACGGCGTCGGCCGTGCTTGTGTCAGCTGGCCTGGCATCGCTGAGTGCCTTGGTGGCCGTTTCGGTGGCCGCGCGCGGACTTTGGGGGTTGAAGCCGCGTTTGGCGGAATCCGCTCCGCAACCCAGTTTGGATTTGGCCCTGCTGCTGGTCGGCCGAAACGCCGCGAGCCGGTTCGAGCATTGGATTGAGGCATTCGCCGCGAGCGGTCTTTCGAGCCGGGTTGAAATGGTGGTCATTGACAACCAAAGCGAGGACGACACGGCCCACCGCATTGAGCAGCTGCGGTTGCAGCACCCCTGGCTCACCGTGGTTACGGTGCCGCACAGCGACCGATTTTGGCGGACCCGCAAGCTGGCGATGACCCTGGGTGTGAAGGCGACGAAGCGGACGAACCTAGTTTGGGTGGACGCTGCGACGGTTCCGCCCGCCGACCTTGCCGGCTGGTTGGGGTGGCTGACCAAGCCATTGACCGACCGGAGCGTGGCCGCGGTATGGGGTCCGGTTCAGGTTGTGGAGGCCAAGGCCGCGGACCGCATTCCGATGATGGCCGGGCAAATTTGGGCCTGGCTTCGCCAGCACAGTGGCGGAATTCCGACATCCCTCATTCCCGTGAATTTGGCGTTTCGCTCGTCGGATTTCATGGACCTCAAGGGTTTTCAGGACAGTATGCACGTCGACGGCGGTGAAGGGGAACTCTTGTTGGGAGTGCTCAAAGCGCGCGGCCGAATCGCGCTGGCCGAGGAGGCCGTCGTTGCGCGCCGCGGAGGGCTGCAGCGGGATCCCAAGTTGCGCGAAGTGCGTCCCGCTGCGGAGCAAACCGCACTTACTTTGGCTTTTGTGGGGCTATTGCTCACGGACCTGGCGGGCTTGGCCGCCGCCGCCGGAGTGCTGGGCCACCTGATTTGGGTTCCCGATCAGGGATTGAATCCGCTGCGCGACTTTTACCGAAATCAGGCATTTTTTGCGGCCGGAAGCTGGGTCGTGCTGCACGCCGTGGTGGGCGCCATGCTTTTGGTGCACTTTAGCCGCTTCGGTTCGTGGTTTGAGGCGGTTCGGATTCCGTTTTGGCTTCGCTGGGACGCGGTTCGCCGCAGAATTCCGCCCCGAGACCCGATGAGCAAACCGTTTTGGAAGGCGCGCTGATGGAGTTCGCTGATTTTCCGTTTTTGACCGAGGCGGCTCAGGCCAAGTTGGCGGCCCTGCCCGAGCTCTACCGCACGTGGAACGCGCAGATTAACGTCGTTTCGCGCAAGGACCTCGACAACCTTTGGGAGCGGCACATCGCTCATTCCCTGGTGCTTGGCCATGTGCTTCCCCTTCAGCCGGGCCTTCGGGTGGCCGACATCGGAACGGGTGGCGGTTTTCCGGGAATTCCCTTGGCGATTGTCTTTCCCGAGGTGGAATGGGTTCTGGTGGATTCCATCGCCAAGAAAATCAAAGTGGTACAGGCCGTGGCCGACGCGCTGGAGTTGACCAACGTGCGCGCCGTGTGGGGCCGAATGGAAACCGTAAAGGGGCCGTTTGACCTCGCGGTGACGCGGGCCGTGGCCCCGTCGGGCGACCTCAAGCGCTGGATGAAGGGGCATTGGTCGTCCAAGCCGAACACCGCGCTCTATGCCCTCAAGGGCGGCGACCTCAGCGAGGAGCTGCGCGGAATCCGCCACCGGATTCACCCGATTCCACAGTGGCTGCCCGGCGAGTTCTACGCGACCAAGGTCATCGTAGAACTTCCGGCTTAAGCCATTAACTAGTAACTAGTTTGGGCGTTAGCCCAAGAACGGGTAGCGGTAGTCCGCGGGCGGAACCAATGTTTCTTTGATGGTGCGGGGCGAGACCCAACGCAGCAAGTTCAGTACCGAACCCGCCTTGTCGTTCGTGCCCGATCCGCGCGCGCCGCCAAAGGGCTGCTGGCCCACCACCGCGCCCGTCGGCTTATCGTTCACGTAGAAGTTACCTGCCGCAAAGGATAGGCGGCGCGTGGCTTCGTCGACCGCGTAGCGGTCGCGGGAGAACACGGCTCCGGTAAGTGCGTACTCCGAAGTGCGGTTGATCAGGTCCAGCGTATCGCTCCACGCGGCGTCTTCGTAGACGAAAATCGTGAGGAACGGACCGAAGATCTCTTCGCACATCGTGCGGAAGTGCGGGTTGGTCGTCACCACCACGGTCGGCTCGACAAAGTAGCCCTTGGTCTTGTCGTGGCCGCCGCCGACCAGGAGCTCCACGTCCTCGCGGCCCTTGGCGTAGTCGATGAACGACACGGTCTTGTCGAACGAACGCTCGTCAATGACGGCGGTGATGAAGTTGGACGGGTCGCCGGGGCTGCCCATTTTGAAGCTTTTGACGTCGGCGACGAGGCGTTCTTTGACCGCGGGCCAGAGGCTCGCCGGGATGTAGGCGCGCGACGCGGCCGAGCACTTTTGGCCCTGGAACTCAAAGGCGCCGCGCGACAGTGAGGTGGCTACTTCGTGCGCGTCCGCTGAGGGGTGGGCCAGGACGAAGTCCTTGCCGCCCGTTTCGCCCACGATGCGGGGGTAGGCCTTGTAGCGGTCGATGTTGGCGCCGATTTCCTTCCAGAGGTGCTTGAACACGCCGGTGGATCCGGTGAAGTGCAGTCCCGCGAAGTCCGGGTGCTTGAAGACCACGTCGCCTACGGCCGGGCCGTCGGCGTACACTAGGTTGATGACGCCGGCGGGCAGGCCGGCCTTGCGGAAGATTTCCATGATGACCCACGCCGAGTAGATTTGGGCGTCGGCGGGCTTCCATACGGCCACGTTGCCCATCAGGGCGGGCGCTGCGGGCAGGTTGCCGGCAATGGCCGTGAAGTTGAACGGCGTGATGGCCAAAATAAATCCTTCGAGGGCGCGGTACTCCATGCGGTTCCACACGCCGGGCGAGCTCTCGGGCTGCTGGGCGTAGATCTCGGTCATGAACTGCACGTTGAAGCGCAAGAAGTCGGCGAACTCACAGGCCGCGTCGATTTCGGCTTGGTGCACCGTCTTGGATTGCGCCAGCATGGTCGCCGCGTTGATCTTGGCGCGGTAGGGGCCGCTCACGAGGTCGGCGGCGCGCAAGAAAATTCCGGCCCGCTCAAACCAGGGCATGGACGACCACGAGGCGTGGGCGGCGAGGGCGGCGTCGACGGCTTGCTCGACGTGCTGGGTTCCGCCCCAGTGGTAGCGACCGATCACGCGCTGGTGGTCGTGCGGCGGACGGCAATCGCGCAGGTCGCCGGTGCGAACCTCTTGGCCGCCGAGGAACATCGGGATGTCCACCGTTTCGCCGAGCAGTTGCTCGTAGGTGCTCAGAAGTCGGGCGCGCTCCGGAGTTCCGGGGGCGTAGCTGTAGACCGGCTCGTTGACGGCCTTGGGTACGGAAAACAATGCGTTGGGCATAATCGAAGGGTTTGCTGCGGCAGCGACGCCGCGAATTCTACCTCAAAGGTCGGAACTGTGGGTCGGTTCGCGAAGAAATTCCAAAATTTCTCCGGTACGGGCCAAGCGCACGGCCTGAAGGCCGCCGCCCCGCCAGCAGCCCGTGTCGAGGCCCCAGGCGTTGGCCGAGGGGTAGAAGCGGGGAATTCCGCTCTCTTGAATGACGTGCCCGAAGAGCTGGAGCTTGCCGACGTTTTTGAGCGCCGAGCGGTTGTGCAGCACCGAGCGCAGGTTGCCCGCTACGAACGGATCGCGCGCGTGCAGGGCCACGCCGGCGTGGGTAACCAGAACGTACTTGTTCTCCCATTTGAGCGGAAGGCGCCGCATCCAATCCACCGTTTTTTTGAGCGGAATTCCGCGCTTGAGTAAGTCCTTCTTGAATTTCTCGTAAAAGGCCAGCTTCTGCGTTGGCTGGTCGTAGGCGTCGACGAGCATTTGCTCGTGGTTTCCGCGCACCACAAACACGCTGTACGGATACTCGGTTTGCAGCTCGCGGACGTACTCAATAACCCTGGCGGACTTGGGTCCCTTGTTGACTAAGTCGCCCACGAAAATCAAGAATTCGTCGTGGGGGTTCCAGTGACGGCGCACCAACGTCTTCAGGGTTTTGGAGCACCCGTGCACGTCGGCCACGACCAAAAGGTTCACTGTGTGGTGTTTAAGCGTTCAGCATCACCGGCATGACCAGCATCAGCAGGTCTTCGCCGTCTTCGCTCGGGCGGTCCGGAAACAGCAATCCGGCGCGGTTGGGCGCCGAGAATTCCCAGACGACCGACGGGCTGTCGACGTTGCTGAGCATTTCGGCGATGAAGCGGCTGTTGAAGCCGATTTCGAGGTCGCTGCCTTCGTAGCTGCACGCCAAGCGCTCGTGGGCTTTGTTGGCAAAGTCCGGATCTTCGGCGCTGATGAACAGTTCGTTGCCCGCCATTTTGAGGCGGATTTGGTGGGTGGTCTTGTTGGCGAACAAGCTCACGCGCTTGACGCTGCCCGAGAACGAGCTGCGGTCCACCGTCATGCGGTTGGGGTTGTTTTTCGGAATTACGCCCTCAAAATTGGGGTACTTGCCGTCGATGAGGCGGCAGATAAGGGTTACGCCGTCGTACGTAAACTGTGCGTTCTGTTCGGTGTAGCGGATTTCGACGAGGTCGTCGTTGGACCCCAGGGTGGCCTTGAGCAAGTTCAGCGGCTTCTTGGGCATAATGAATTCGGCCGTCTGCGGGGCGGCGAAATCGGTCCGGCGGTAGCGCACGAGTTTGTGGGCGTCGGTTGCGACGAACGTCAGGCTGTCGGGCGTAAGCTGAAAAAACACGCCGCTCATTACGGGGCGCAGGTCGTCGTTGCCGGCGGCAAATAGGGTCTTGCCGATGGCGGTGCCCAGCACGTGGGCGGGCAGTTCCACCGTGACGGCGTCCGAAACCTCGGGAGCCTTGGGGTATTCCGCGGCGTCGACGTACGAAATGGCGTACTTACCGAAGTCGCTGCTGACCTCTAAGCTGTGGGCGCTCGGATTGAACGTAAACGTCAGGGGCTGCTCTGGGAAGCTCTTGACCGTGTCGAGCAGCATGCGTGCCGGAATGGCCGCGGTGGCGTCACTTTCGGAGGCGACGTCCAGGGTAGTGGTCATCGTCGTCTCGAGGTCCGAGGCCGTAATGATGAGCTTGTTGGGTGCCAAAACCACCAAGAAATGGTCGAGAATGGGCAGGGTGTGGTTGGACTGAATAACCCCCGAAACGGTCTGCAAAGCGCGGAGCAACTGTCCGCTGGAAACGATGAACTTCATGCTGCAAAGTAATTACCTCGAAGCACGCAACGCTCGAGAACTTTTCAACAGGTGTTGAAGACCGAAGCGCTGGACCAACACCATGCGTCCGTCGTCCAAAAAGGCATAGAACCGGTCGGGGTCAAAGGCCTGCGGCGTGCCGTCGTCGGTGAGGGCTTCGGGGTCGCCGGCGATGTGGTAAAGCTTTAAGGTATTGATACTTCCGTCCGTGCGCTCGACCTGAACCAGCACGCGGGGCGGCAGGGCCTTAAGGCTGTCCTGCATCCCGTATGCGCCGTCGGTCGAAATGATCACGCCCTCGTACTGGCTGCTGGCCACCGCCTTGAGCAGGGCCTGAGCGGCCATTCCGTCTGCTTTTTCACTGCCGTTCAGCATCCATCCGGACGCGGAATTGCGCAGTTCGAAGTTGGCAGCTGCAGAATCTTGGTAGGTGATCGCAATGGATTGGACGGGCTCTTGGTTGCTCCAAAGAATGCGGTGGCGCCAAAGGTCTTCGCGCAAAAAGAAGCGGCTGCTGAGGTAGCCGTTGAACCCGGGGATGTGCACCGCCACGGGACGCCCAAACCCGTCGCGAAGGAAGTAGGTCCCCAGCATGTCGGGGGTTTCGGTTCCGACCGTAAAC